>NZ_JBEXCY010000085.1:0-45562 GCF_040605515.1 Dactylosporangium sp. NPDC005572
GAGGCCAAGAAGGCCGAGGACGTGATCAGCCAGCTGCCGACCGGTAACGGCGGGCTGACGGGAGCGACCGGCGACGGCGGCGCCGACACCGGACCGGCCTGCCCTGGCACGGCCGACACCGGACCGGCCGCGCCCGGCACGGCCGACATCGGAGCGGCCACAGTGGGCACTCCGGACACCGGCGCGGCGGGAATGCCGGATACCGGCGCACCCCACGGCGGCGGCTCGGAGACCCCCCACGGTGGCGGCCCGGAGACCGCCGCCGCCGGCGGCCCGGAAACGGCCGCGGCGGGCAGCCCGGACGACGGCGCGGGCAGCGGCCCGGGTACGAACCCGGCCGGCGGAGCGGTTCGGGCCGGCACGGTGACCGCGCCCTCGGCGACCAGAATCTCCGGCTGCTCGGTGACCGTCGCCGCGATCCCCAGCGTCCGGTGCAGCAGCGTGGAGACCAGCGGCATCCGGGTCGCGCCGCCGACCAGCAGCACGGCCGTCAGGTCGGCCGGGGTCGCGCCCGCCTCCCGGACGAGGCTCACGCTGAGGTCGACCGTCTGCTGCAGGAGCGGCCCGGCGGCCCGTTCGAGCGCCTCGCGGCTCACGTACGTGTCGCGCTCCACCAGCGGTACCGCCATCTCGGCGCTCGGCTGCCGGGACAGCTGCTCCTTCACCGTCCGGGCGTCGTCCCACAGCAGCCGGTGGTGGCGGCGATCGGGTGGGGTCTGCGGGTTGGTCAGCCGCGCCCACAGCGGCCGCTCCGCGGGGGCCAGCCCGGCCTCGACCTGGGCCACGACCATCGCGTCGATGTCCAGCCCGCCGAACCCGTCGAGGCCGCCGAGCGCGACCACGTCGAAGCCGTCGCCGGTCCGGCGCAGTATGGAGCAGTCGAAGGTGCCGGCGCCCAGGTCGTACACGAGCAGCAGCCGGCCGTCCGGCAGCGCGGCGACGTTGCCGGCGAAGTAGCGGCCGGCGGCGACCGGCTCGGGCAGCAGGGTCACGTTGCGCATGCCGGCCCGGGCCGCCGCGTCGAACAGGGTCGCCCGCCGGGGGCCGGCCCAGGACGCGGGACAGGTGAGCGTCGTCGCGACCGGTGCGCCGGCGCCCATGCGCTCGGCCTCGCGCTGCACGAGGCCGAGCGTGGCGGCGATCGCGTCGGCGACGGCGACGACGCGGTCGCCGAGCAGGACGTCACCGTCGTCGATGTGCCGCTTCGGGTTGGCGAGGAACCGCGCGGGGTCCAGCCGGACCGACGCCTGCGCGTCCCGCCCGGCGACGAGACGCCCGTCGGAGGAGGCGAAGATCCCGGACGGCACCAGCGCCGAGCCGTCGAACACCATCTGCCGGACCCGGCCGTCGGACCACCGGATCATCGCGATCGTGTTCGACGTCCCGTAGTCGACGCCGAGCCAGTAATCCGCCATGGCGCGATCGTAGGGGTGCACTCGCTGTGCACGCACCCAGCGACACGGCGCCGCGACGGTGACCGATCGACCGTTGACTGTGCGGGGAGCGGCCGTCAGGTCGCCGCGGGCCGGCCTCAGGCGGGCTCCCCCGCGAACACCTCCTCGACGAGGTCGCGGGGGATCCCGTGGGTGTCGTGCAGGTAGTGCAGGTCCTCCTCGGTGAGCGGGCCCCGGGCGAGCAGCCGCTCGACCAGCGGGCGGCCGCGGCGCAGCAGCGCGCCGAAGCGACGTTCCTCGTACACCAGGACATCCCGGACGTACTCCGGATCGACGCGCAGGCGGAACTGCTCGACCGTCGCCCCGATCGGGTCGATCGGCAGGTCGCCGAGCGAGCGCTTCGGGTCGTCCCGCCACAGCCGGGTCAGCACCCGGCGGACGAGGCGGCGCAGCACGTATCCGCGGCCGGTGTTCGACGGGTGCACGCCGTCGCCGACGACCACGACGGACGAGCGCAGGTGGTCGGCGACGACCCGGTCCGGGACGACCCGCGTCCACGGTTCGAACACGTCGATGTCGAACACCGACCGGCACCCCTGCAGGACCATGGCCATCCGTTCGAGGCCCATCCCGGTGTCCACACTGGACTGTCCGAGGGGCTCCGTGCCGCCGCTGTCGCTGCTGCGGTACCGCATCATGACGTGATTCCAGACCTCGACCCACCGGCGGTCGCTCGACGGCGTCCCGGTCGGCGGCCCCTCGCCGGTCCACACGAAGATCTCCGAATCCGGCCCGCACGGTCCGGTCGCCCCATTCGACCACCAGTTGTCCGCTTCGCCGAGGATCTCCGCCGGTACCCCCAGTTGCTCCCAGGTCCGCAGCGAGTTCTCGTCGCCGTCGAACACGGTGACGTGCAGCCGCTCGGGCGGCACGCCGAAGCCGTCGCGGAGGAGTTCGTAGCCCCAGCGCAGGCTCACCTCGCCCGGATAGTCACCGAGCGACCACGACCCGAGCATCTGGAACACGGTGAGGTGCGTGTCGTCGCCGACCTCGTCGAGGTCGGTCGTGCGCAGGCAGCGTTGCAGCCCCGCGAGCCGCCGCCCGAGCGGATGCGGCCGCCCCTCGAGGTACGGGGTGAGCGGGTGCATCCCCGCGCTGGTGAACAGCACCGGATCGCCGTCGGGCGTGATGAGCGTGGCGTCCCTGACGAGCGCGTGGCCACGCTCGCGGTAGAAGTCGAGGAAGGTGTCGACGATGCGCGCGGTGCTGGTCATCGGGGTGGTCCTCTCGGGAAGAGACCGGACCACGGCACGCACAGGACACAGAACAGCCGGCGAACCGTGTTCCGGTCGCCGGCTGAAGGAAGGCTTCAGATCAGGCAGCGGCGCCCGGCGAGCGGGAAGCTCGCGCGGCCGCGGCGGTGGTGCGCCTGAGATGCATGCGAGAAGTGTAGCGCACCGCGGCGTCCTCGACGCGGACTGCACCTACTCCGGCGCGAACGTGGAGAAGGTGGCCAGCTGAGCGGTCAGCTCCTCGGCGAACGCGTCCATCAGGGGTGAGCGGGGGCCGCGGCGGGTGGCGACGTACCAGGTCCGGGTCATGGGTTCGGCGCCGATCTGGACGAGCGCCAGGCGGTGGGAGTCGGCGTAGGGCGCGGCGACCCAGTTGGGCAGGATCGTCACGCCCTGGCCGCCGGCGACCATCTCGATGACCAGGTCGGTGATCACGGGCATGGTGGTGATGCGGGCCGGCCGGGCCTGCGGCGGCAGGGGCAGCGGCGTGGAGGGGATCCGGGTCTGGTCGTAGGCCTCGTAGAGGATCAGGTGCGCGTCGGTGAAGTCCGGCGCGGTCAGGTAGGGGCGCGCGGCCCAGGGGTGGTCGGCGGGGACCACGGCGACCATCTCGTCGTCGAAGGCGCGGGTCAGGTGCACCCGGTCCATCTCGCGGTCGGGCTTGGTGACCAGGGCGACGTCGATGCGGTCGGCGAGCAGCGCGGGGACGGGCGCGTCGTCGGGGACGGACTCGATGCGGACCTCGGCCTGCGGGTGGCGTTCGCGGAAGGCGCGGATGACCGGCGGCAGCCATTGGAAGGTGGTGCTGCACTGGGCGGCGAACCGGACCCGGCGGTCGTGGCCGTCGCGCAGCTCCTGCAGGTCGCGCATGGCCGAGCCGAGCTCGTCGAGGACGTGCTGCGCCGCGACCAGCATGCGCCGGCCGGCGGCGTTGGGGACGAGGCGGCGCCCGGTGCGGTCGAACAGCGGCATGCCGAGCCGGTCCTCCAGGCGGGTCAGGCGCTGGCTGAGTGCGGGCTGGCTGACGTACAGCCGTTCGGCCGCCGCGGTGAGCGACCCGGCGTCGGCGGTGGCGGCCAGCAGTTCGAGATCGCGCAGCTCAACGCTCATAACCTGACCTTATCGCAGGCTTCGAACTTCGACGTGGTGTTATCGGTTGACCGCTCCTAGCGTCGTGAGTGCACATACGAGCGTCTTTCGTTTTGAGGAGTGGTTGAGCGTGTCGACAAACATCACCGCGGTGGTCACGGGGGCGTCGAGCGGCATCGGGCTCGGCGTCGCCGAGGCGTTCCTGGCCCGCGGCGCCAATGTGGTGATCAACGGCCGTGACCCGGACCGGCTCGCCAAGGCCGCGGCCCGGCTCGGCCAGCCGGACCGGGTCGCCCAGGTGGCCGGCAGCATCGCCACCGCGTCCACCGGTGCGGCGCTCGTCCGGGCGGCGGTGGAGCGGTTCGGGGGCGTGGACGTGCTCGTGAACAACGCCGGCAGCTTCACGCCCAGGCCGTTCACCGAGGTCACGGAGGACGAACTGGACGGGTACCTGACGGGCAACCTGAAGGGGACGTACCTCACGACCCAGGCGGTCGTGCGCCGGATGCGGGAGCAGGGGCGCGGCGGCAGCATCGTCAACATCGGCACGGTGCTCGTCGACCACGCGGTCGCCGGCTTCACCGCCTCGGCGCCGTTGGTCAGCAAGGGCGGCGTGCACGCCCTGACGACCGCGCTCGCCGCGGAGCTCGCCGCCGACGGCATCCGCGTCAACCTCGTCGCCCCCGGCATCGTGCGCACCCCGCTGCACGCGGGCGCGGACGAGAACGCCCTCGGCGGGCTGGCGCTGCTGCAGCGCATCGGCGAGGTGGCCGAGGTCGCGGAGGCTGTGGTATACCTCGCGAGCGCGGAGTTCGTCACCGGTCACGCGCTGCGCGTGGACGGCGGTCACGTCACGGGTCGGCGGGGGTAGGCATGCCGTACGTCAATGTGAAGATCACCCGCGAGGGCGCCACGCCCGAGCAGAAGGCCGAAATCATCGCCGGGGTGACGGACCTGCTGGTCCGGGTGCTCAACAAGGACCCCGCCGCGACCTTCGTGGTCATCGACGAGGTCGAGCTGGAGGACTGGGGCGTCGGCGGCCTGCCGGTCGCCGAGTACCGGCGGCGGCAGTCCGGCCCCTCCGCCGGGAGCTCCAGCGAAGGGGCCGACTAGGGGTCAGCGACCGGCGGCCGGGTTGGCCACCTCGACCTGGTTGATCTGCTCGCCCGTCAGCACGTCGAAGGCGCGGACGATCGTGCGGTCCGGGTACACGGTGACCGTGAGCACCGATGGCGACTCGGGCCGGTCGGTGGCCGAGTCCTCGTCCCACGGGTCGTCCGGGCTCGGCGCGAACTCCATCGCCAGCGCGCCGGTGTTGACCGCCGTGTAGCCGTCCGGGTGGCCGCCCTGGGTGACCACCCGGGCGGCCCAGTCCCGGCGGTATGGCGACCAGTGCGTGTGGCCGCTGAGGAAGATCACGTTGGAGTACCGGCCGACGATCGCCTCCAGCTCGAAGTCGCGCGGGCCGTTTTCGTAGAAGTTGCCGTACGTGCCCGACACCGTCCACTCGAACGGGTAGTGGCGCATGACCAGGACCTGCTTGCGCTGGCCGGCCCAGTACGCGAGCCGAGCCGTCAGGAACGCCACCTGCGCGTCGCTGATGTCCTGCTTCGCCTCCTCGGCGACGCCGGCCTCCTCGCCGATCACGATCACCGGCACGCCGCCCACGACCTTCTCGTAGTACGGCTTGGTGATGCCGGCGCCCCACTTGTTGGCGAACGCGAGGAAGTTGTCCTGCTGCTGCTGGCGGGTCAGCACCCGGCTGCGCACGTCGTGGTTGCCGAGGGCGGGCAGCACCGTGGGCAGCCGGTGGCCGGCGAACGCGGCGCTCACGTCGTTGTACTCCTGGACCTGCTGCTCCTGGGTCTGGTCCCGCGGCCCGCTGATGATGTCGCCGGCGACCAGCAGCGCCTTCGCGCCCGGCGCCTGACGGCGCAGGAGCTCCAGGGCGCCGCCGGTGTACGGCAGGCCCTCCACCTGGATGTCGCTGAGCACCATGAACGTCGTGGGCTTGGCGCCACGGGGCAGCGCCGGCAGCGGCGTGCGGACCACGACGTCGTCGACGGCCCAGTACAGCTGCGGGCGGTTGCTGCTGTACCCGAACCGGAACACGGCGGTGCGGGCCTTGGCCGGCACGTCGACCCGGAGCACCTCCTGCCCGGAGATGACGTCGCCGCCGCCGTTCGCGCTGATCCGCGCCGCGGAGTACCGCAAAAGCTCCTGCTCCGCCCCGCCGTCGAACGCCACCGTCACGCGACCGACCGCCTTGTGCGCCTGCCGGTAGTGCGACGAGAAGACCAGCTCGACGGCGCGCTTGCCGCCGACCGGCACGCCGGGGCTGACGAGCGTGCTGTTGACCGGGTGGTCCCCGTCGACGGTGGCGCCCTTGGCCGCGGCCACACCGTTGTCGGCGACCGCGAGCACGCCGCGGGAGCGGGAGAACTGCTGGCGCTGGTCGAGGAAGCAGCGCTGGTCGAGCGGCCGGTTCTGCTCGGGGTCGCAGCCGACGCCGGCCGGGGCGGCCGCGGCGAACCAGTCGTCGCGCTGGGCGAAGGTCCAGCCGCGCCAGCCGGCCGGCGCACCGTCGGTCTGAATCTTCCAGGCGTTGCTGGCACCGTCGAAGTCACCGCGCCAGACGGTTTCCGGGCCACGAGCGGGCTCTCCTGCCTGCGCGGCGGAGGGCAGCAGGGCGATCACTGCGGCGGCAAGGATCAGCAGATGGCGTTTCATGGCCCCACCCTGCCGACATTGATCGACGTGCCGGTGAACGCGGCACTCAGGCCGGATGACCGGTCAGGCGGCTTCCGCGGTCGGCGTCGGGCACGCCAGGACCCGTATTCGGCGGCGCCGGCGGCACGGGCAGCTCAGTGAGCAGCCGCCGGGCCGTATGGTGCCGGACAGCGCGGACGCCGTCACGACGGCGCTCGCACCAAGGCGCCCGAGCTGGCCGACCTGACGGAGGTGACGTCATGACCGTGCCGTTACGTGACACGCCGCACGAGCCGGGCAAGCACCGGGGAAAGATCATCGCCGCCGGCATCGCGGCGCTGTTCTGCGCGACCGCCGCCGTCGTGCCCGGCCTGCACGTCGAGCCCCAGCCGGCGTCGGACGGCCCGGCCATCCCTCGCAGCGTCGAGCTTCCCTACTTTTGGCAGGCGACGGTCGACATGGCGCCGCCCGGCCCGGCCACCGTGCTGTTCGGCGGCGACAGCTGGGGGCTGACCAGCGACCCCTACCCCTTCGAGGAAGAGGGCGGCAAGCTCGCCGTCGTCGGCCGTAACGGCGCCTACCGCATGCTGCGCTATCCGGACGATAAGCTGCGCGCTGGACAGGATGTGCGGCTGTCGCCGGACGGCAACCTCGTCGCGCAGAGCATGCTGACCGGCGGGCCGGCCGGGTGGCTGGTGGTCACCGACCTGCGCACCGGCCGCAGCCGCGGCTACGGCGACGGGCCGCCGGCCTGCTGCTTCGAGGTCGCGGCGTGGCGACCGGACAGCGGCGCCGTCCTCGTACTGCACCGCAAAGACAGCGTCGTGCTGACGGGGGCCAACCAGGAACCCGGTATGCCGGCGCAGTACGTCCTGGTCGACCTGGCCTCCGGCGCGGAGGTCCCGGTCGACGACGTCTTCGTGCGAGACCCCGTCGCCTCGGCGTGGGTGGCGGCGTTCGCCCCAGACGGCCACGGGTTCGTCGCGACGAGGCCCGCCGCCAGCGGTACCGAGCTGCGTGGTTACGACGCCACCGGCCGGCGGCTGTGGACCCGCCACCTCGACGACCGGCAACGGCTGGCCGGCGCGGGCGCCTACACGCCGGACGGCTCGGCCGTGGCACTGCTGACCATCGACGGCTGTACAAACACGAAGGAGTGCGACCACGACCAGCTCGCCGCCCGGCGGTGGGGCGTCTCCTACGTGGACGCCGCCACCGGCGCGGACCGCGAAGGGCCAGCACTGCCCGCGGTGACCGGTCCAGCGGTGCGAGTGCTCGGCTGGAGCGGCGGCACCCTCGTCGTCGTGCAGTACGAGCTCGAGGACGAGACCCTGCTGGAACCGGACGAGACGGGCTGGTCGGAGACCCGGCACGTCCGCGTGCTGGCGCTGCAGCCGGACGGCGCCGTGAGCGTCGTGCTGGACCCGCCGGGCGACGTCAGCTCCATCGACATCGCGCAGTACCTGCTCCGCGACGGGCGGTTCGGCGGCCCGGTGCCCGACCCTGCGGCGCTGCCCGCCCGCTGGTCGGTGATCGCGCAGGCAGCGCTGTGCCTGCTGGTGCCGGCGACAGCCGCCGTCGTCGTGGTACTCCGGGCCGTCCGTCGGCGCCGCGTCGCCGCCCGGGCATAGCCGAAACCGCCGGCCGGGCGACGACACCTGGGGCGCCTACGGCAGCGCCTACCTGGAGCCGAAGGTGGGTCACTCGAAGAACTTCAGGCCGAAGCCGGTGTCCGTCGTGGCGCCGGGCACGTTGGCGCGGCTGTAGGTGACGCTGCCCCACCAGACGGCCGAGCCGATGTACCAGTAGCGGGCCGACCACGAGTACGGCGTGCCCTTGGCGACCGCGTGGTACATCGTCGGGAAGCGGTTGCCCGACGGCGGGCTGGTGGCGATGTCGCCGCGCTCCAGGACGAACGTGTTGTGGCCGGGGCCGTCGACGTACAGGGTCGGGTCCCAGCCGGGCATCATGTTCGGCGCGTACGAGCCGAACAGGCAGCCGTTGCTCTTGTACCAGTCCCACACGTACGTCGGGTCGCCGCCGGCCCGCAGGCGCAGCTCGGCCAGGCAGTACTTACTGCTCCAGCTGCCGTTCGCGGAGTACACCAGGTGCAGCCGGCCCTGGGGGTCGAGGAGCGGCTCGGGGGCCTCGTTGATGTACGGGTTGCCGACCACGCGCTCCCACGGCTCGCGGGGCTGCGAGATGACATACCGCCCGCCGGTGGTCGCCGTGGGGCTGCTCATCCGGGCGATGTACAGATTCTGCTCCACGTTGGTGTCTCCGGACCAGCCGGACCACACGAACCAGCGCTGCCCCTGGTACGTGAACGGTACGCCGTCGATGGCCCACTTGTCGGCGGGCAGGGCGACCTTGGTGGCGGCGCCGTAGCCGGTGTCGGGGCTGGTCGAGCTGATGTGGTACATCCGGTGAGCGGCGCTGCGGCCCGCGGAGAAGTAGATGTGGTAGCGGCCCTCGTGGTACACGATCTCGGGCGCCCAGACCTCGCCGAGGTTGCCGGTGTCGTTCCAGACCTGGCGCTTGGGCGCGGCGGCGATGCCGGCGAGGGTGGACGCGGTCCGCACCGCGACGCCGCCGTCGACCGACTTGGCCGCGACGTAGAGGCCGCCGACCTTGATGACGCTGGGATCGGCACCCCCGAGCGTGGTCGCGCCGGCGTTGGCGGTGCCGGCGATGGTGAACGTCGGCACCAGCGCGAGCGCACCGACGAGGGCGATGGTGGCGAGACCGGCACGCCGGACACGGGGCATGGTCGCACTCCTCAGGGGTTGGCGGACACCTCCGAGTCTCGCAAGAAATCGGCGACAGTCAATGGATTCCGGCGAAATAGTAAGGTTTCCTCAAAATTTCACCGCCTGCATACAGGCCGGGCCTGCGGGATGTCACCGCCGAGCCCTTCCGTCCACGACGGAACACGCTCCGAGCTGAGCACCCGGGCCGGCGTGATCGATCGGGGTCGTTGTCCCGCGGCGTCGGCTCTCGCGGCGTTAACGAAACGTTAGAGGCATCGGCGAGGTTACCTGCGGCCGGTGTGGTGCCGGCCGCAACCGGAAGGAGTGCACAGTCTTGACCAGGACGATGAACCGCCTCGGCGACCGGATGCTCTCGGCCCTGCTGCCCACCGCGAAGGCCTGCGTGAGCGAGCAGGCCGGCTACACCGGCGGCGCCGGCAGCCAGTACTTCCAGTACTACCAGTGCGGCGCCTACTGCCAGATCTGGCAGGGCGGCGTCGGCGGCCGGCTCACCAACAACTGAAAGGGCTGCTGCTGACCGCACCGCACCACGCCCCGAGCGCCCGCAGGGCCGGCACCCCCGGCCGTGCGGGCGCCTTGATCACTGCCCGTACGCTGCCGGCATGACAGCGACGGTCGGCGATGCGGTTCCCGCCGGGCGACCGCCGGGCTCGCCGCGCGGACGACGGGTCGTGGCGCTGCTCGGACTGGTCGCCGCCGGAGTGCTCCTCGGCGCGGGCGGTGGGTGGCTGGCGGACGATCCGCACGTGGCCCGCACCGAACGGCTCGCGTCCACTGCCTGGACTGAAGCCGGTGGCGCCAGCTGGCTCATCGACTGATGGACGGGGACCGAAGGGCGCCCCGGCGCCGTAACTGTGGCGCACTTGGCTGTTCCGGGTCTTGTGAGACACCGGGGCTGTTCGGTTAGGGTGGCCATCCACGGCAGTGGGACAGTTGTCCCACATTTCGGGCCAGCGTTGTCCCGTCGCGTTCCGGATGCACCGCCACGCAACGGAGGCCAGTCATGCCCGATCCGATGGGATTCATGAAGTACCGCCGGCAGCTGCCGCTGCTGCGTCCGGTACCGGAGCGGGTCGCCGACTGGCGCGACGTCTACCAGCGGGTCGACGGCCAGATGATCCACGAGCAGGCCAGCCGGTGCATGAACTGCGGCGTGCCGTACTGCCACAACGGCTGTCCGCTGGGCAACCTCATCCCGGACTGGAACGACCTGGTGCGGGTCGGCGACTGGGAGCGCGCCGCGGAGACGTTGCACGCGACGAACAACTTTCCCGAGTTCACCGGGCGCCTCTGCCCGGCACCGTGCGAGGCGGCCTGCGTCCTGGGCATCGGTGACGACCCGGTCACGATCAAGCAGGTCGAGGTCGAGATCATCAACCGGGTCACCGACGGCGGGCCGCTGCGGCCCTTCGCGGTCGCGACGCCGTCCGGTCGCAGCGTGGCGGTGGTCGGCTCCGGGCCGGCCGGCCTGGCCGCCGCGCAGCAGCTGGCGCGCGCCGGGCACGCGACGACCGTGTACGAGCGCAGCGACGCGGTCGGCGGCCTGCTGCGCTACGGCATCCCGGACTTCAAGCTGGAGAAGCGCCACATCGACCGGCGAGCCGACCAGCTCGCCGCCGAGGGTGTGTCGTTCGTCACCGGCTGCGAGGTCGGTGTCGACGTCTCGCTGGCCGAGCTGCGGGAGCGGTACGACGCCGTCGTCCTGGCCTGCGGCGCGCTCGACCCGCGCGACGTGCCGACCACGCCCGGGCGCGAGCTCAGCGGCATCCACCAGGCGATGGTGTACCTGGAGGGGGCGAACCGGGTCGTCGCCGGCTCGCTGGACGCGCCGCCGATCGACGCGGCCGGCCTGAACGTGATCGTCGTGGGCGGCGGCGACACGGCCGCGGACTGCCTCGGCACCGCGCACCGGCAGGGTGCGGCCAGCGTGCAGCTGGTGGAGGTGGCGCCGCTGCCGCCGCCGCTGCGGGACGGCGGCCGCGACCCGTGGCCGACCTGGCCGACCATGCTGCGCAGCGGCTCGGCGCACGAGGAGGGCGGCGATCGCAACTTCGGCTGCGCGGTGCGCCGCTTCATCGGCGACGACGAGGGGCGGCTGCGCGCGGTCGAGCTGGTGGACGTCCTGATCGGCCCCGGCTTCACGCTGAGCGAGGTCGAGGGCACGGTCCGCGAGGTGCCGGCCGACCTGGCCCTGCTCGCGATCGGCTTCGGCGGTACGCTGCCCGGCCCGCACCTGGCCCAGGCGAAGCTCACCCGCAACGGCCGCGGCACGATCGACGCCGGCGCCGACTGGCAGACCGAGGCGCCGGGCGTCTTCGTGGCCGGCGACGCCCGCCGGGGACCGTCGCTGATCGTCTGGGCGATCGCGGAGGGCCGGTCGGTCGCCGCGGCGGTCCACGAGTACCTGGGGGGCGGCGGACGGCTGCCCGCCCCGGTCACCCCGGCCTCGGTGCCGCTCAGCGCGAGGTAGGCCCGGCGCCCGCCGTCAGTGGTAGAAGCAGACCAGGTCCATGTCGTCCTGGCGGCACACCTGCAGCCAGGACCGCACCTGCCGGACGGCCTCCACGACCTGCCGATCGTCGATCCCGGCGAGGTCGACACCGTTCAGCCGGTCGAGGTGCGACTGCAGGGTGTCGCGGGTGATGTGGCCCATGGCGGGGAAGTCGTCCGGCGCGGGGACGTCGACGCCGGGCCCGCCGGCGACGAGGTCGGCGAAGGCGTAGCTGACGCCCGCCCGGGCGACGGTGCCGGAGACGGTGTCGAACCAGCCGTACCGCATCCCCGACCACCCGTCGTTCGGCATGGGCGCGCCCCAGAGCTCGCACAGCGTCTTCACGCAGTACCCGTACACGTGGGCGTCCGCGTCGGCGTGGGGGCGGCCGAGCATGAGGTCGGCCAGGAAGTCGGCCGCCGGTCGCGCCGTGCCGAACCACTGGTCGAGGTCGGTGAGGTCGGCCCGGCAGCGGTCGCGGACAAAGGCGAAGAGCGCTTCGTCGCGGACCGCCAGCACGTCGTTCAACGCGTCGAGACGGATCTTGTACGGCATGATCGCGTAGCTCAAAACGCGTTCTCCCACTCGAGACGGTCCAGCCGGGTCCGGTCGTCGTGGACCCAGTCCCAGATCAGGTCGACGACCGCGCCGGGTGCGTCCACCGTGGTGGACACGACGTCGGCCCCGGCCCCGTCCCGGTACTGCAGGGTGAAGTCGGCCGGCGCGTTGCGGTAGGTCTGGATGAACCGCAGGTCGTCGTCGGTCCGGCCCACGATCAGGAACGGGTTGGACCCGTGCAGCGCGTGCACCCACAGGTCCAGCATCGACCTGGTGAGGAACGGCACCGCGAGATCGTCGCCGCCGACGTCCAACCGCACGTTCGCCCGGTCCGGCAGCTGTTCACTGCGCTCGATCACAGCGAGCACAGTACTGCCCGGGCGGCTCTTCCGGTGAGCCCGCCCCGACCGGCAGACTCGGCAGCGTGGCAGGTGACGGCAGCGCCGGCGACGCTGCGGTCGACCCGGACCTCCTGCGCGGGTTCACGATCGCCGTGATCGGTCATCGTCGCCGGCACCGCGTCGCCGACCTGCTCGAACTGCACGGCGCCCGGACCGTGTCGATCCAGGGCGTCCGCGCGGTGCCGCAGCCGGACCTGGCGGCGCTGCAAAGGGCGACGGCCGCGTGCCTCGACGCGCCGCTCGACGACGTGGTGGTCTCATCGGCCGCCGGGGCACGGGTCTGGCTGCGGGCGGCGCCCGACCGGGGCCGGCTGCTCGCGGCCCTGGGCTCCGCCCGCCTGCTGGCCGCGGACGCCCGCACCGCCGACGCGTTGCGGGCCGAGGGCCTGCGCGACGTGCTGTCGACCTCGGCCGGCACCGTCGGCGGCCTGTTCCGGTACGTGCTGGCCAACCGGGCCGACGGGCGGCGGTTCGCGGTCCAGCTCGACACGCCGGAGCAGGCGGAGTACTGCCGGATGCTGCGCATGCGCGGCGCCGACGTGGTCGAGGTGCCCGTGTATGTCACCGAACCGCCCAACGACATCGTCGGCCTGCGGCGGGTCGTCGAGCTGATGGGACGCCGCCAGGTCGACGCGGTCGCCTGGCTCGACCCGGTCGCGGCCGGCCACGTCCTGCGCTTCGCCGACGACCACGGGCGGCTGCCGGCCGTGGTCGCCCAGCTCGGTACCCACGTCCCGACCATCTCCCGCGGCCCGCTCGGCGCCGAGGTGCTGCGCCGCCACGCCGTGGAGCCGGCGACCCCGGCGATGCCGTTCGACGAGGAGACGGCCGCCTGGCTGGCCCGGTCGGTCCTGGACCGGGCCGTGCACGCCACCGTCGCCGGTCACGTGCTGGAGGTGCGCGGCCACGCGGCGCTGCTGGACGGCACGCTGTACCCGATCCAGCAGGGGCCCGTCGAGGTGCTGCGGATCCTGGCCGCCGAGCCGGGCAAGGTGGTCTCCAGCGCGGACATCCGGCGGCTGCTGCCCAGCCTGGCCGACGTCGACGACCACGCGATCGAGATGGCGGTGTCCCGGCTGCGGCGCGCGCTTCCCGGCCTCGACCTGGTGCAGACGGTGATCAAGCGGGGGTACCGGCTGGCCGCCTGAGACGGGACCGGGCCCGCCGGCCCGGTTGCTGATCTTGTGAGACGACTTGCAACACGGTCACACGTGGCGGCCGTGTCTGGTGTGCACGGGCCGGGGGCGCCAACACTCGACTGGACGCCGTCGAACGCAACCGGAGTAGGCCGATGAGGGACAGCAGTGTGCTCGTGCGCGACGCCGGCCCGCTCACCGCGGCCGAGCCGGCGATCAACCGGATTCCCGCGATGCTCGTCGGGCAGCCCGGCCGGCCGGTCCTCGCCGTCCGGGGCCAGCAGGTCCCGGCGCGGGCCCTGGTGCGGCGCCGCCCGATGCTGCGCCGCTACCTGGGCCGGCCCGTCATCGTCGGGGTCCAGCCGGAGGACGTGCAGGACGCCGTCGTGCGGCGGCCCGGTCCGGCCGGATCGGCGGCGCTGGTGCTGCACGGCACGGTGCGCGACGTCCGCGTCGCGGGCGCGCTGCGGATCGTCCGGCTGGAGCTGGCCGACGGCGAGGGCTTCGCGGAGCCGGCGCCCGTCGTGGTGGCGCTGCTGAGCGGCGGCTCGGTGGCCGGCGCCGGCGACCCGATCATGCTCGCGATCGACATGGGCCACCTGATGGTGTTCGACGCCCAGAGCGGCCTGAGTCTGTGGTGAGGCTGCGGTGAGGCACTGGAGGCGCTGGAGGCACTGGAGGCACGGCCGGGTCGCCGGGCTCCTGTGCGCCATCCTCGTGCTGACCGGCTGCGGTCCCGCCGACGGGCCGGCCAAGCCATACGCCGGGCAGTCGGTGGAGGTCGCCGGCACCTGGACCGGCGCGGAGCAGGCGAACTTCGAGCGGGTGCTGCGGGCGTTCGGCACGCGGACCGGGGCGAAGGTGCGGTACACCTCCGGGGGCAGTGACCTCGACGTCCTGGTCGCCGGGCGGATCCGCGGCGGGACGCCGTTCGACGTCGCCATGATCCCGCAGCCGGGCGTCATCGCGCGGTACGCGTCCACCGGCGCCGCGAAACCGGTCACCGGCGTGGCCGAGCAGGCGGTCCGCGCGCACTTCTCGCCGCAGTGGCAGCGGTTCGGCACCGTCGACGGCCGCCTCTACGGGGTGTACTTCAAGGCCGCGAACAAGTCGGTGATCTGGTACCGCAGCGACGCGTTCACCGCGGCGGGCGTGACGCCACCCGTGACGCTCGCCGAGCTGACCACCGTGTCGCGGACGCTCGTCGACTCCGGCACGACGGCGATGGCGGTGCCCGGCGCCGACGGCTGGCCGCTCACCGACTGGTTCGAGAACCTCTATCTGCAGCTCGCCGGCGCCGAGGCGTACGACCGCCTGGCCGCGCGAGGTGTGCCGTGGACCGATCCGACGGTCGTGGAGACGCTGCGCGCCATGGGTCAGTACTGGGTCTCGCCCCGGTTCCTGCAGGGCGGCCCCGACGGCGCGCTGCAGACCACGTTCACCCAGTCCGTCGCCGACGTGTTCGGGCGCCGGCCCCGCGCCGGCATGCTGTACGAGGGAGACTTCGTCACCACCGAGATCGCCAAGCTCGGCTCGTACCGGGTCGGTGAGGGCGCACGGTACTTCGCCTGGCCGTCCGTGGACGGCACCACCGGCGCGGTCGTCGCGGGCGGGGACGCCGCCGTCGCCTTCACCGACCGGCCGGTGACAATGGCGTTGATGGCATACCTCGCCTCGCCGGAGGCCGCCGAGATCATGGCCCGCAGCGGCGGCTTCCTGTCGGTCAACGTCGACCTGGACCCCACCGTCTATCCGGACGCGACCACCCGGGCGCTCGCCGACAGCCTGCTGCACGCGACGACGCTGCGGTTCGACCTCTCGGACCTGACCCCGGCCGGGTTCGGCGGCGGCAACGGGGCGAGCATGTGGCGGCTGCTGCAGGAGTACCTGGCCGCGCCGACGACCGATCCGGCCGCCGTCGCGGCCCGGCTGGAGACCGCCGCCGCCGGCGCGTACAGGACCGCGTGATGACCCGCACCACCCGGGCCGTCTGGCTGCTCGCACCGGCCGCGCTCCTCGTCGCCACGCTCGTCGTGTACCCGATCGGGCACACGGTGTGGTGGAGCTTCCACGACGCGGACGGCCGCGCCCTCGTCGGCCCGGCCAACTACGTCGACCTCGTCACCACGCCGCACATCCGCCGGGCGCTGCTCAACAACGCCGTCTGGATCCTCGTCGCGCCCAACCTCGTCACCGCGATCGGGCTGCTGGTGGCGGTGCTCGCCCAGCGGGTCCGCCGGGCCGCCGCGATCCGGGTCGTGCTGTTCATGCCGATGGCCATCTCGCTGGTCAGCGCCGGGATCACGTTCCGGCTCGTGTACGACGCGAGTCCCGACCGGGGCATCCTCAACGCGGCCGTCGTCGGCGTCCACGACGCCTTCGTGCGGCCGTCGCCGTACCCCGGCGCGCGGCCCCGGGAGGGCCAGGGACTGGTCGAGACCGGCGGCGCGCTGCAGACCACCCGGACCGTCGCCGGTGGCGAGACGGTCCTGCTGCCGCTGCTCGGCCTCGCACCCGCGCAGCTGCCGGAGTCGGCGCGCCCGGCCGCCGTCCCGGCCGGCGCAGGGGCGGGAGTCCGCGGCGTGGTCTGGTCCGACTTCACCGCGACCGGCGGCCGGCCGGGCGTCGTCGACGCCCGGGAGCTCGGCCTGCCGGAGGTCGAGGTGGAGGTGCTCCACGACGGCGCGGTCGTCGCCCGCACGCGCACCGCGGCCGACGGCACGTTCCAGCTACCGCAGCTGACCGGTCAGGGCTACGTCGTGCGGCTCGCGGCCGGCAACTTCACCGAGCCGTTCGCCGGCCTGACCTGGCTCGGGCCCTCGCTCGTCACCCCGGCGATGATCGGCGTGTACATCTGGATCTGGGCCGGGTTCGCGATGGTGCTCATCACGGTCGCCGCGGCGGCGATCCCCCGGGAGACCCTCGAGGCCGCCCGGGTCGACGGCGCCGGTGAGTGGCAGATCCTGCGGCGGGTGACGGTCCCGCTGATGCGCCCGACCATCGTGGTCGTGCTGCTGACCCTGACGGTCAACGTGCTCAAGGTGTTCGACCTCGTGCTGGTCGTCGCCCCGGAGTCGGCGCAGGGCCCGGCGTCGGTGCTCGCGCTGGAGATGTGGCGCTCGTCGTTCACCGACATCGGGCGGGGCAGCGCCCTCGGCGTGCTGCTGCTCGTCCTCGCCCTGCCCGGTGTGCTGTTCAACATCCATCGCCTGCGCAGGAGCGAGCGATGAGCATCTTCGCCCCGGTCTCGGTGCCGGAACTGCAGCCCGCCGGTACCGAACCCGACCCCCGGCCCCGGGTGAGCCTCGCCGTGCGGGCCGTGCGGCGGCTGGGCCGGGGCACCGTCCAGGTGGCGCTCGTCGCCATCGGACTGTGGTGGCTGGTGCCGACGATCGGCCTGGCCGTCACCAGCCTGCGCGGCCCGGCCGACACGAGCGACACCCCCTGGTGGTCGGTCCTGACCGCGCCGACCCAGCTCACGCTGCGCAACTACGAGGGTCTGGTGGCCGACGGCCGGATCGTCCACGCCCTGTGGAACACCGTGCTCATCTCGGTGCCGGCGACGGTGCTGGTGGTGGCGATCGCCGCCGCGGCCGCCTACCCGCTGGCCTGGCTGGAGTTCCGCGGCCGCCACGCGCTGACGCTGGTCATGGCCGGGCTCATCGCGGTACCGGTGCAGACGGCGATCATCCCCGACGCGCAGCTGTTCCGGATGCTCGGGCTCTCCGGCACCATCCCCGCGGTGGTGGCCTTCCACGTCGCGTTCGGGCTGCCGTTCGCCGTCTTCCTGCTGCGCAACTTCTTCGTGGGCATCCCGGCGGACTTCATCGAGGCCGCGCGGATGGACGGCGGGAGCGAGCTCGCGATCTTCTGGCGCATCGTGCTGCCCCTGGGCCGGCCGGCGCTGGCCTCGCTGGCGGTCTTCCAGTTCGTCTGGGTGTGGAACGACCTCGTCGTGGCGCTCGTCTTCGCCCGCTCGGACAACGCGCCGATCACCTCCGTGCTGCAGGAGCAGATGCGCTCGTTCCCCTCCAACATCGACGTGGTCGCACCCGGCGCGCTCGTGTCGATGGCCGTCCCGCTGCTGGTGTTCTTCCTGTTCCAACGGTTCTTCGTCAACAGCATGCTCGCCGGCTCGGTCCGGTAGCAGCACTCCCCCGCCACCCCCGAGACGGGACATCCCTCATGACCCTCACCCCGATCCAGCACGTACCGATGACGGCTTTACCGGTCGACAAAGAGTGGTACAAGCGCGCCGTCTTCTACGAGGTGCTGACCCAGGCCTGCTTCGACTCGAACAACGACGGCGTCGGCGACCTGCTCGGCCTGGTGTCCAAACTGGACTATCTGCAGTGGCTCGGCGTCGACTGCCTCTGGCTGCCGCCGATCTACGACTCCCCGCGCCGCGACGGCGGCTACGACATCCGCGACTACTACACGATCAGCCCCGACTACGGGACGATCGACGACTTCGCGACGCTGATCCGCGAGGCGCACGCCCGCGGCATCCGGGTCATCACCGACCTGGTGCTCAACCACACCTCCGACACCCACCACTGGTTCCAGGAGTCGCGCCGCGACCCGGCGGGGCCGTACGGCGACTTCTACGTCTGGCGCGACACGGACACCGAGTACGCCGACGTCCGGATCATCTTCGCCGACACCGAGCCGTCGAACTGGACGTTCGACCCGGTCCGGCAGCAGTTCTACTGGCACCGGTTCTTCCACCACCAGCCCGACCTCAACTACGACAACCCGGTCGTCGCCGACGCCATGCTCGACGTCGTGCGCTTCTGGCTGAAGCTGGGCATCGACGGGTTCCGCCTCGACGCGGTGCCGTACCTCTTCGAGCGCGAGGGCACCGACTGCGCCAGCCTGCCCGAGACCCACGAGTACCTCAAACGCATCCGCAAGATCGTCGACGACGAGTACCCCGGCACGGTCCTGCTCGCCGAGGCGAACATGTGGCCGACCGACCTGGTGGAGTACTTCGGCGACGACGACCTCGGCGGCGACGAGTGCCACATGGCGTTCCACTTCCCGCTCATGCCCCGCATCTTCATGGCGGTCCGCAAGGAGTCGCGGGTGCCGATCGCGGACATCGTCATGCAGACCCCGCGCATCCCGGACGGCTGCCAGTGGGGCACCTTCCTGCGCAACCACGACGAGCTGACCCTGGAGATGGTCACCGACGAGGAGCGCGACTACCTCTACACCGAGTACGCCCACGACCCGCGGATGCGGCTGAACCTCGGCATCCGGCGCCGCCTCGCCCCGATGCTGAACAACGACCGCGACCAGATCGAGCTGTTCACGTCGCTGCTGCTGTCGCTGCCGGGCTCGCCGGTCATCTACTACGGCGACGAGATCGGCATGGGCGACAACGTGTACCTCGGCGACCGCGACGGGGTCCGGACCCCGATGCAGTGGAACGTCGACCGCAACGGCGGGTTCTCCCGCGCCGACCCCGGCCAGCTGTACCTGCCGATGAACAACGGCTGGGTATACGGCTACCATTCGGTCAACGTGGAGCGGCAGCTGCAGGAGCCGGCGTCGCTGCTGCACTGGACCCGCAAGATGCTCGCGATCCGCAAGCAGCACGCCGCCTTCGCGCTCGGCGACCTGACCATCCTCAACGCCACGAACGAGTCGGTGCTGGCGTTCCTGCGCGAGCACGGCGACGAGGTGCTGCTGTGCGTGCACAACCTGTCCCGGCACCCCCAGCCGGTACAGCTGCCGATCGGGTCCCGGTTCCACGGCCACACACCGGTCGAGCTCACCGGGAACACCCGCTTCCCGGCCATCGGTCTGCGGGCGTACCTCCTGACGCTGCCCGGCTACGGCTCGTACTGGTTCCGCATCGTCCCGCCGACCCGGCGCAAGGGGACCGCCCCGGTCCGTTGACCCGCGCCGAGGTCGGTGAGGCCGGCGAGCGCGCGGGCGGCCTCGTGCGGGTCGCCGGCACGCCTGGCCAGGTCCAGGGCGGCGCGGTACCGGTCCAGCGCCTCGCCGGGCCGGCCGACGGCGCGCAGCGTCGCACCGAGGCCGTTCAGCGCCTCGATGCGCAGGCCGACCTCGCCGGTCTCGCGGCTGATCGCGAGGGCCTGGTCGAACCGGGCGAGCGCCTCCGCCGGCCGGCCCAGCCGCAGCTGCGCGGCGCCGAGCGCGGCGAGGGCGCTGCCCTCGCCGCCCCGGTCGCGGCACGACCGGCAGGCCGCCAGTGCCCGCCGTAGCTGGTCCAGTGCCTCCTCGTGCCGGCCGACCAGGCTCTCCAGCGCGCCGAGGTTGCCCAGCGCGTAGCCCTCGAGCCGGGCGTCGCCCAGCTCCGCGAAGAGCGCCGCCGCCCGCCGCAGGTGCCGGCGGGCCGGCGCGTACCGGCCGAGGCGGCGGTACAGGCCGCCGAGGTTGAGCAGCTGGCTGCCCTCGCCGTGGCGGTCGCCGATGCCGCGGTATCCGGCGAGCGCCCCGACCAGGCACGCCCGGGCTCGCGGGTAGTCGCCCAGCCGCTCGTGGGCCAGGCCCAGCCGGGCCAGCGCCCGGGCCCGGCCGGCCCGGTCGCCGCCGCGCTCGTGCCAGGCCAGCGACTGCTCGAACCAGCGCCGGGCCCGGGCGTGCTCGCCGAGCCACCAGTGCGTCCCGCCGAGGTTGGCGAGCACCCGGGCGACCCGCTCCGGCGGGATCTCCTGCAGGGCAGCACGCGCGGCGGCGCCGTGCACGGCGAGCGCCTCCTGGCCGTGGCCGCCGACCTCGAAGTAGCGCCACAGCGCCTCGGACAGCCCGACGGCGTGCGCGGCGAGGCCGTGCCGGGCGGCGTCTCCGGCCAGCGCCACCAGGTTGCCGCGCTCCCGGTCCAGCGCCCGGCGCGCCGGTTCGGCACCGCCGGGCGCGGGCCGGACGCCGGGCTGGTCGTGGGGGTACAGCGCGGCCGCGGCGGCGGTCGCGGCGGTGACGTGGTGGTCGAGCAGCCGGACGAGCGCGGCCCGGCGCGCGGCGCGGGACAGGGTGGTGCGGGCGGACTCGGCCGCATACGCGCGCAGCAGGTCGTGCATGCCGTACCGGTCGGCGCCGACCCGGGCCACCAGGTGCGCGCGGACCAGCTCGGTCACCGCGGCGCGGGCGGGCTCCGCGGCGACCCCGGCGAGCGCGGCGACGGCCGGGCCGTCCAGGTCGGTGCCGGGGTGCAGCCCGAGCAGCGCGAAGAGCCGCCGGGCGGGCGGGGCGAGGTGCCGGTGCGACCAGGAGAACACCGCCCGCACCGCGCTGCGCGGGTCGCCGGTGTCCAGGCGGTCCAGCGCGCTGGCTGCACCGTCGAGGTCGGCCACCACGTCGCGCAGGCGCAGCCCGTCGTGCCCGGCGGCGAACTCGGCGGCGATGCGCAGCGCCAGTGGCAGCCCCGCGCACCGGCGGGCGAGCGCGGCGGCGGCCGCCGGCTCGGTGTCGACCCGGTCGCCCAGCAGCGCCCGCAGCAGCCGGGCCGCCTCGGTCCGGCCGAGCGGGTCGAGCCGGATACGGTGGGCGCCCTCGCGCACGACCAGGCCGGCGAGGTCGTCGCGGCTGGTGACCACGGCGAGGCAGGACGCGGCGCCGGGCAGCAGCGGGCGTACCTGGTCGGCGCCGGACGCGTTGTCGAGCAGCACGAGCAGCCGCCGTCCGGCGACGAGGCTGCGGTACAGCGCGGCGCGCTCGGCCACGCCGCGCGGGACGTCGGCGCCGTCGACGCCGAGGGCGCGCAGGAAGCCGGCGAGCGCGTCGGCCGGCGGGACCGGTCGCCGGGGGTCGTAGCCGCGCAGGTCGGCGTGGAGCTGGCCGTCGGGGAAGCGGTCGGCGGCGCGGTGCGCCCACCGCACGGCCAGTGCGGTCTTGCCGACCCCGGCGGTACCGACGAGGAGCACGACCGTGCCGCCGGCGACGTCGGAGAGCTCGGCGAGTTGCGGCTCGCGGCCGGTGAAGCCGGCGCCGTCGAGCGGGAGCTGCCGGGGTACGACCGGGGTCTTCGCGTGGCGGCGGGCGTCCGCGACCCGGTCCCGGGCCGTTGCGAGGGCACCCTGCTCGGCCGGCGTGGCGCCGAGCAGCCGCACGAGCGTGTCGAACCGGTCGGTCGGCGGCAGGACCTGGCCGGCGAGGTAGCCGCCGATCACGCCGTGGGACCACCCCGTCGCGGCGGCGAGCCGGCGGTAGGTCAGCTCGCCTTCCCCGGTTGCCCGGGCGTGGCGCCGGCGCAGGTCGCGCAGGGCCCGGCCCAGGTCGGCGAGCGTCGCGATGCCGGCCGCCGGATCGCCGCGCGACCCGGCGGCCGATGCCGAGGGCTGCCCGTTGATGCCGGGAGGCTATCCGGCACCGGGCGGCAGGACTACCAGCCGGACGCCGCGCAGGGCGTCCCGTTCAGCGTGAAGCCGGTGGGCGGCGTGAAAGGTACAGCCGAGCCGCCGAATCCCACGTTCGCCTGTCCCCCGGGCTGGATCGTCGCGAAGTACACCGCCGGCGTGACGGTGCCGGCGGAGCCGGAGCGGGTGACGGTACCGCCGAAGGAGCTGCCGATCGTCGCCGTGCCGGCCAGCTGGAACGTGAGCTGCCAGCCGGTGACCGGGAGCGCGGTGGTGTTGCGGACGTTTACGACGGCCTGGTACCCGGGCGCGAACGTGATCACCTGGGCGGTGCAGGACAGGGCGGGAGCGGGGTCGGCGGCGGACGCGGGGGGCGGGGCTGCGGCGACCGCGGCGGCGGACACCAGCACCGACGCGAGCCGCAATGGGAGGCGATGTTTGTCCATGGCGGCATCGTGGCCGTCCACCCGCGGCCGCCGCCCCGGATCCCGGACACGGTCGGACAGCGTCGGACACGTAGAGACGTCGACGCACCTGTGGCCGGCCGGTGGCACCGGCTTCCGGCCGCTACGGCCGGTCGGGCAGCAGCCGCTCCTCGTGATCCAGCTCCCGCTCGAGCACGCGGAGACCCTCGTCGGGCAGCCGGCCGGCGTCGCGCCACCGCACAAGCTCCGCGCGCTGGGCGTCGATCGCCGTGTGCCGGATCCGCACAGCCGCCTCGTACCGCGGGGAGACCGGCATCGTCGGCGAGTCGGCGGTGTCCAGCAGGTCGATCCGTTCCTGGTAGCGGGCCAGGCGGGTGTGCAGGTGGCCGCGCATCGCCGCGATGGCCTCGGCGTCCTCGTCCTCCTCGAGCTCCTCGAGTTCGTCGAGCCGGGCGAGGGCGGCCTCGACGGATGCGGCCCGCGCCTCGTTGCGCAGACGCGCCTGGTCGATCGTGTTCGCGCGCAGGCCGAGCAGCCGGACGAGCGGCGCGAAGGTCAGGCCCTGCCCGACCAGCGTGATGATCACGACGACGAAGGTGCAGAACAGCAACAGGTCCCGGTCCGGGAACGGCGCGCCGCTGTCGGTGACCAGCGGGATCGTGAAGATCGCCGCGAGGCTGATGACGCCCCGGGTCCCCGACCAGCTGAGCGCCACGACCTCGCGTCCGGTCAGTCGTTCGGCGTTGCGGCGCCCGCGGGCGGTCGGGTTCGCCAGGTCGCTGTCGCCGCCCAGCCTGGTGTGCAGCGACCGCGGCAGCGACTGGGTCGCCATCAGCCACAGCGGCCTGAACAGCAGCACCACGCCGACCGTGATCGCGACCGCGATCACGACCGTGCTCGCGTCGTACTGCAGGAGTCCCCGCACCACCTGCGGGAACTGCTGGCCGATCAGCAGGAACACGCATCCTTCCAGCAGGAAGTCGACCAGCCGCCAGACCGCGCTGGTCTGCAGGCGGCTGGCTCCCGAACCCGCGCGTGGCGCGTTGTGGCCGACGATCAGCCCCGCGACCACGACCGCGAGGACCCCGGAGACGTGGAGCTGCTCGCCGATCAGGTAGGCCACGAACGGGGTGGCCAGCGAGATGGCGTTCGCGGCCAGCGGGTCGGTCGTCAGCGGGCGCAGGAGGCGAACACCGTACGCGACGAGCACGCCGATCAGCACCCCACCGGCGGCGGCGAGCAGGAACTGTCCGACCGCCGCCGGCGCCGAGAAACCGCCACCGACCGCGGCGGCGACGGCCACGCTGAGAATCGTCAGGGCGGTGGCGTCGTTGAGGAGTCCCTCGCCCTGGATGAGCGTGATGAGCCGGGGCGGTAGGCCGACCTTGCGGCCGACGGCGAGGGCCGCGACCGGATCCGGCGGCGCGACCGCGGCGCCCACCGCGATGCCGGCCGCCAGCGTCGCGCCGCTGACGAACCAGTGGAAACCGGCCCCGATCAGCAGCGCGGTCGCGAGGACCAGGGCGACGGAGAGACTGACGACGGTGCGCAAGTGACGGCGGATGGCCAGAAGCGACGAGTCCAGGGCGGCGCTGTAGAGCAGCGGCGGGATGACGAACGTGAGGACGAAGGCCGGGTCCAGCGTGACGTTGGGGCCGGGCAGCAACGCGTAGCCGATCCCGATGACGGTGAGCAGTGCGGCCGCGGGCAGACCGGTCCGTTCGGCCACCCACCGGGTCGAGACGATGACGACGACGGCGGCGAGCAGGAACAGCAGGATCGTCTCGAGGTCCACGATCATATTCTTCCCCGCTGTGCGTGAACGGGCCGGTGGATGGGCAGTGAGCCAGATCGCGAACAGCGCCCCGCCTTCCTGTGCGGCGCTGCGACGGTGGCGCCTCGCCGCCGCGGGTCAAATGGGTGTAAGCAGGGCACTAGGTGTGACCTACCGGCCGGAGGTGTCGGATGGGACCGGGCGGAGACCTGGCAGGGCGAGAGCTGGCTGGGCGAGGTCCGTCTGCCCGGGGGCAGGCAGTGCACGAGAGCGAACACACGCGGGTGACCCGGGTGTGCGTTGCCGGGGGTGGCACGGTCATCCGCAAGGAGCCGCTGGGGCCGGACGCGCAGCGGCGGGTGCAGCACGAGGTGGCGATCCTGGAGCGGCTGCGCGGTGTCGAGGGGGTCGCGCAGCTGGTGGATTCGCCGCGGTGGCCGGGGTCGGTCGTGGTGGCGGACGTCGGTGGCGTGTGCCTGGCCGCGTTGGCGAAGCCGCTGGCGGTCGACGACCTGCTCGCGCTGGGGCTGGCGCTGGCCCGGGCGGTGGCGGGGATGCACCGGCGGGGTGTGCTGCACCGCGACGTCGCGCCGGCGAACATCGTGATCTCCCGCGACGGCGCGCTGTGCCTGGTCGACTTCGCCCTGGCCTCGTCGCTGGCCGAGCTGCGTCCGGAGTTCACGCACCACACCGAGATCGTGGGCACGCTGGCGTATCTGGCGCCGGAGCAGACCGGGCGCACCGGCCGGTCGGTGGACCAGCGCGCCGACCTCTACGCGCTCGGCGCGACGCTCTACGAGCTGGCCACGGGCGCCCCGCCGTTCGGCACCGGCGACCCGCTGCGCCTCACGCACGCCCACCTGGCCCGGGTGCCGGTCCCGCCGCAGGACGTGAACCCGGCCGTGCCGGAGCCGCTGTCCGACATCGTCATGCACCTGCTGGAGAAGGAGCCGGACAACCGGTACCAGACCGCCGAAGGCCTGGTCCACGACCTGGAACGGCTCCGGGACGCCGGCCCGCGGGCCGCGGCCGGGCTCCGGATCGGCGAGCACGACGTTCCGCTGCGGCTGCTGCCGCCGTCACGGCTGGTAGGTCGCGACGCGGCAGTGGCGGTGCTGGAGGCGGCGTTCGAGGACGCCCTGTCCGGCCGGTGCCGCGGGGTGCTGGTCGGCGGGGCGCCGGGGGTGGGAAAGACCGCGCTGGTCGACGAGCTGCGGCCGGTGGTGACCGGCGGTGACGGCTGGTTCGTGGCGGGCAAGGTCGACCAGTACCGGCGGGATCTGGAGTTCGACGCGGTCCGGCAGGCGTTCCGGGCGTTGGGCCGGATGCTGCTGGCCGAGCCGGAGGACGAGCTGGGACAGGTGCGCGAACGGATCGCGGCGGCGATCCGGCCGAACGCGGGCCTGCTGGCCGCGGCGGTACCGGAGTTCGCGGCACTGCTGGGCGAGCCGCCCGACCCGGGGGATCCGCTGACCGCGCGGGTCCGGGCCCAGCGCGTGGCGGTGGAGGTGCTCCGAGCGGTCGCCTCGCGCAAACGGCCCGTGGTGGTGTTCGTCGACGACCTGCAATGGGTGGGGCGAACGCCGCTGGGCGTCATCGACCTCCTGCTGAACGAGGAGCACATCGACGGCCTGCTGCTGGTGGGCGCGTACCGCGAAGCCGACGTGGACGCGGCGCACCCGCTGGCGGGACCGCTGTCCCGGTGGCGGGAACAGCCGGGGGTGCGGCACCTGCGGCTGGTGAACCTGCCGCGGTCCGGCACGGACACCATGGTCGCCGAGATGCTCCACGCGGACCCGGGCCGGGCGGCGGACCTGGGCGAGGTGATCCACCCGTACACGTCCGGCAACCCGTACGAGACGGTGGAGCTGCTCAACGCGCTGCGCCGCGACGGCGTGCTGACCGCCACGACCGCCGGGTGGCGGTGGGACGCGGCGGACGTGCGCGCACACCTGGGCCGCTCCGAAGTCACCGGGCTGCTGGCCGCGCGGGTCCACTCGATGCCGGCGGCGTCCCGGCAGCTGGTGGAGGCGATGGCGTGCCTGGGCGGGCGAGCGGACCTGAGCGTGCTGCAGGCCGCGACCGCCGTACCGGAGGACGTGGTGGAGCAGCGGCTGGCGCCCGCCCTCGACGACGGCCTGCTGGTGCTGGAGCCCGGGACCCACCCGGCGGTGCGGTTCCGCCACGACCGGATCCACGAGGCGGTCCTGGGCGGGGTGGGTCCGCGGCGGCGGCGCACGCTGCAGCTGGCGATGGCGCGGCGGCTGGCGACCGTGCCGGAGCTGTTCCCGGTCGCGGCGGAGCAGTACCTGCCGGTGGTCGACGCCGTCGACGATCCCGCGGAGCGGCGCCGGGTGGTGGGGCTGCTGCGCCGGGCCGCCGGCCAGGCCGCGTTGATCGGGAACCATGCGCTGGTGAACGCGCTGCTGGCCGCGGCGCTGCGGCTGGTCGACCCGGATGAGACCGCCACGCTCGTCCAGGTGCACACCGGCCGCCACGCCGCCCTGTACGGCCTGGGGCGCCTGGACGAGGCGGACGAGGAGTACCGCACGATCGACGGGCTGTGCACCGGCGCCCTGGACCGTGCGGACGCGACGTGCGTGCAGGTGCGCAGCCTGACCCACCGCAACCGTCTCGAGGAGGCGATCGAGCTCGGCCTCGGGTCGCTGCGTGAGCTCGGCGTCAGCGTCCCGGCGGCGGATCGGCTCCCCGACGGGCTCGACGACCTGTACCGGTGGCTGGACCACACCGACGGCGCCGACGAGCTGGCCCGCCCGGAGATCACCGACCCCACGCTCCTCGCCGCGAGCCATCTGCTCACCGCGGTCCTGACGGCGGCGTACCTGGCCGCGCACTACGGCACGTACAGCTGGCTGAGCCTGGAGGCGCTGCGGACCTGGATCGAGCACGGTCCGGGCCCCACCCTGGTCGGGCCCGCCGGCGCCGCCGCCACCGTCGCGGTGCTGCGCGGGGACTACGCGGCCGGGTACCGGGTGTTGCGGCGGGTCCTGGCGCTGGGCGAGCTCCACGGCTACGAGCCCGACACCTCGCAGGCGCGCTTCCTGACCGCGCTGCGCTGCTGCTGGTTCGAGCCGATCGAGAACGGTGTCCAGGCCGGGCGGCGGGCGCGGGAGGGGCTCATCGCGGGGGGTGACCTGACCCACGCCGGGTTCACCTACTACGCGACCGTGGTGGGCCTGCTGGACAGCGCGCCGTCGCTGGACAGCTGCGTCGCCGAGGTGGAGGCCGGGCTGACCTTCATGCGGCGCTCCGGCAGTGACGAGGCCGGCCAGTGGCTCGGCCCCTACCGGTGGCTGGCCGACGTGCTGCGCGGCGAGTACTCGCCCGCGGCCGGCGAGGCGGCGCCCGACCGGTACGCCGGCGACCCGCTGGCCCTGTTCCACGCGCATGTCAACCGCGCGCTCGCCGCCGCCGTCCTCGGCGATCCGGCCGGCCTGGCGGGGCACACCGCGGCGGCGATGCCGCTGCTGCCGGCCGCCCCGGGCCTCTATCCGACCGCCCTGGCCCACCTGCTGCGGGGGCTGGCCCTCGCCGGGCAGGTCCGGGACAGCCACGGTGGCGAGCGCGGCGCGCTGCTGTCCGAACTGGACGAGGTGACCCAGTGGCTGGCCGCCCGCGCCGCGGACGCGCCGGCCAACTTCCAGCACCTCCTGCGGCTGCTCGAGGCGGAGCGGGCGTGGGCCGCCGGCGACTTCCACGCCGCCGTCCTCGCCTTCGACGCCGCACGGCACGAGGCGGCCCCGCTCCCGCGACCGTGGCACCGGGCCCTGATCGCCGAGCGTTCGGCCCGCTTCTATCTGGCCCACGGCGTCGAGCACGCCGGCTACCACCTGCTGCTCGAGGCGCGCCGGGAGTACCTCGAATGGGGCGCGACCGCGAAGGTGCGCCAGCTCGACTGGGCCTACCCGACCCTGCGGCCGGCCGCGCACGCCGACCGGCCCGGCGACCTCGACCATCGCCGGTCGGCCGTCACGGCCGGCACGATCGACCTGCTCGGCATCCTGTCCGCGTCGCAGGTGCTGAGCTCGCAGACCAGCGTCGAGGGGCTGCATTCCCGGCTGGTCCAGGTGCTCAGCGCGATCACCGGCGCCACCCAGGTGCACCTGGTGCTGTGGAGCGCCGACCGGCAGCACTGGCTGCTGGCGGCACCGGGCGGCCGCGGTACCACGGCGGGCAGCGTCACCGGCCACGAACACGTGGTCCCGTTGTCGGTGCTGCGATACGTCCGGCGGGCGCGTGAGCCGCTGGTCGTGGGTGACGCCACCCGCGACCAGCGGTTCTCCCGCGACCCGTACCTCACCGACCTCATCTGCTGCTCGCTGCTGGCCGTGCCGATCCTCAACCGCGGCACGCTGCAGGCGGTACTGCTGCTGGAGAACCGCCTCATCCGCGGCGCGTTCAGCACCGAACGACTCGACGCCGTCAAACTCATCGCCGGCCAACTGGCCGTCTCCCTCGACAACGCCCGCCTCTACGCCGACTTCCGCCGCATCGCCAACGAACAGGCCGCACTCCGGCGGGTCGCGACACTCGTCGCCCGCGGCACCGGCCCCGACCCCGTGTTCGCCGCGGTGGCCGACGAGGTCGGCGCGCTCTTCGGCGCCGACGGCACCGCGATCGTGCGGTTCGAGCCGGACGGTGACGCGACGGTGATGGGTGGCTACGGCCTCAAGCATGGCGAACCCGGTACGCGGGGGAAGCTCGACGCCCGTTCGGCCATGGCGGCGGTCCAGGCCACCGGCCGCGCGGCACGCCGCCACGGCGTGCACGGCCCGCTGTCGGGCGGCCTGGCCGAGCCCACTCCCACCGAGCACCGCTCCGCGTTCGCCAGCCCGATCGTGGTCGAGGGGCGTCTCTGGGGCGCCATCGGCGCCGCGGCCCGCCGCGAACGGCTGGGTGAGGACACCGAGCAACGGCTGGCCGACTTCACCGAGCTCGTCGCGACCGCCATCGCCAACGCCGAGAGCCGGGCCGAGCTCACCACCTCCCGGGCCCGGATCGTCGCCGCCGCCGACCACACCCGCCGCCGCATCGAACGCGACCTGCACGACGGCGCCCAGCAACGCCTCGTCGCCCTGGCGCTGCAACTGCGCGCGGCGCAGGCGGACGTCCCGCCCCAGTTCGACACCCTCGGCCGGCAGCTCGACCGGGCCGTCGCCGGGGCCAACTCCGCCGCCGACGAACTGCGCGAGATCGCCCACGGCATCCACCCGTCGATCCTGACCGAGGGCGGACTCGGCCCCGCCCTGCGCACGCTCGCCCGCCGCTCACCGATCCCGGTCCAGCTCAACCTGCGCACCGTGGGACGGCTGCCCGAGCAGGTCGAGGTCAGCACCTACTACATCGTCGCCGAGGCACTCACCAACGCGGCCAAACACGCGCAGGCCTCGACCATCACCGTCACCGTCGACACCGCCGGCATCGTCGACACCGCCGGCACGGTCCTGCACGTCGCCGTCCACGACGACGGCGCCGGCGGCGCCGACTTCACCCACGGCACCGGCCTGCTCGGCCTCAAAGACCGCGCCGAGGCACTCGGCGGACGGATCGCCCTCCACAGCCCGCACGGTGCGGGCACCAGCCTGACCGTGGAAATTCCGGTTCGGACCGGGCTTTCATGAGACGGGCGCAACACAGCGGGCAGCGGTTGCGCACCGCGCCGCCGCAGTAGCGTGAAATCGTGTCGACGACAGACGTTCTCACCAGTACCGACCTCGCTGAGCTCCACCGATCCGCACTCGGCGCGGCCAACCCGCTCGGCGTGGCCACCGAACTGGCCGGCGCGGCCGACCAGGGCCGGCTGGCCGATCCGCACGATGCCGGGTATGCACTGACCCTGGCCGCGGAGATCGCTGAGAGCCGGGGAAAGCTGGACGCCGCGCTGCGGTACGCGGATCGCGCCGTCGCGGCGTACGGGACGGACGACGACACCCGGGCCGGGTTCACCCGAGCCTTCCGCGCCCGGCTCCTGTTCCGCTCCGGCGGCCGGGAGGACGAGGCGATGGGCGAGCTCAACGCCCTCCGGCCGCTGCTCACCGAGCAACCCGACGCCGCCGCCTACCTCAGTGCGGCGCTGGACGCGGGTGGCCGCACCAACCTCGCCGAGCAGTGGCTGAGCGAGGCCGTCGAGTCGCTGCTCGCCGAGCGCGGCGCGCCCCCGAAGCCGTCCGACGTGGAGGCGTCCGGTGCGCTCTTCTTCCTGCTGCACGAGCGGCACCGGGTCCGGCGCGACCTGGCCCTGCCGCACGACCAGAACGACAACCTGGCGGACCGCCTGGAGAGCGAGCTGACCCGCCGGACCGAGGAGGCGCTCACCGAGCCCGCTGCCCTGCTCTTCTGGCCGCGGGCCGACTTCGACCGCCTGCTGTCGCAGTGGCCGGCCCTGAGCGACGCGTACGGGCGGGACTGGGACGAGCACCGCGCCCGGCTGGAGCGGCACCTGGTGCGGCTCGCCGACGCCGGCCGTCCCGGGCTGACCGTGCTCGCCGGCTCGGTCGACGGGCTGTCCGGCTACGCGGAGCGGCACGCCGCCGATCCGGCCGATCCGCAGACCCGGGCCGGCTACGCGGAGCAGGTGGCCGGGCGGCCCGGGCGGCCCGGGCAGATCCCGTGGCCGCCGGCGCGGAACGAGCCGTGCTGGTGCGGTTCGGGCAGCAAGTACAAGAAGTGCTGCCTGCCGCGCTCCCGCGGCTGACCGGCGCCTCGGGCGAGCGTCGGCACGCCTACCGTGGAGCCAGGGTCCTGGCCGAGGGGGTGAGCAGCTCCACGCCGCTCGCCTTGAGGGCGTCGCGCAGGTCGGGTGGCGGCGCGGCGTCGGTGATCAGATAGTCGGCCGCGCCGAGCTCCGACACCTGGGCGAACAGGCGGCGGCCGAACTTGGAGGAGTCGGCGAGGATCGCCACGCGGGCCGCCCGGGAGATCATCTCCTGCATCATCGCGGCCTCGGCGAGATTGCTCGTCGTGTAGCCGGCGTCGGCGGCGACCGCGCCGACGCCGATCAACGCCAGATCGCAGCTGATGTCCAGCTCGGCGCCGGTGTTGGCGCGGAAGCTGACCGGGCCGATCGTGGCGAGGGTCAGCGCGCGCACCGCGCCGCCGAAGATGTAGATGTCGCGGATGGCCGTGGGTGGGAGCGCGCCCGGCACCAGCAGGTTGTTCGTCGCCACCGTGAGGTCGCGGTGCTGGCCGAGGTTGCGGGCGAGCGCGAGCGTGGTCGTCCCACCGTTGATCATGATGGTCGAGCCGTCCTGGACCAGCGCCGCGGCCAGCACCGCGATCTTCTCCTTCTCCTGCTCCTGCACCGTGAGCCGCTGGTCGACGGCGCGGTCGGTGCGGAAGACCGTGGACAGGCTGACGGCGCCGCCGTACGTGCGAACGAGGATGCCGTCGGCGGCCAGCTGATCGAGATCGCGTCGCACGGTGTCGATGGAGACGCCGAAGCGCTCAGCCAGCTCGCCCACCGTGACCTGGCCGGTGTCGGCAACGTACGCGGCCAGCTGCGCCTTGCGTCCGGCAGGTAGGTGGCGCTGCCGTTCGTCCCTGCCAACGCTCACTGATTCCCCCTTGTCAGTGCGGCAGTATGCCACATATGCGTGTCCGCTGGGCACATCGCCGCGTAGAGCCGTGAGAAGCCGCATGGATGGGCACTGCCGGCCGGAGATCGGCGCCGGCTGGGCAAACTCCAGCTAGTACGGCGGCCCTGGGGTGCGGGGTTCTGCCTCATGACGCAACAGTATGCCGTACTCCGCAGCTTTCTGCCGTTCTTCTCTTGTCTTAATCTGTAACACGCTGCTAACGTGGCGCCAACGCGGCACAGAACAGAAGGACCTCGATATAGAAGGAGTCCGCCATGGCAGTTCGTGCAACCCGGCTGAAGCGAGTGATAGGGGCAGTGACAGCGGCCGCGCTGGTCGCGGTCGTGGCGGCGTGCGGCTCGGGTGACTCGGGCGACACCGCCTCGGACGGCAGCGTGACGCTGGAGTTCGCCCAGTGGTGGGGGGCCGAGCTTCCGGCCGGCGAGTTCGACAAGATCGTCAACGATTTCACGGCCCAGAACCCGAACATCAAGATCAAGCTGCTGAGCGCGCCGTACGCGTCGACCAAGCAGCAGCTGATCACCGGTGCCGCGTCCAAGACCCTGCCCGACGTGGTGGGCCTCGACGGCGCCTGGGTCAACGACTTCGCCAAGCAGGGCGCCATCACCGATATGTCCAAGCTGATGACCGACGCGAACTACGACGCCGGCCAGCTCGCCAGCCAGGTGCAGGTCAACGGCAAGACCTACATGATCCCGGTGGTCAACTTCGTCTACCCGCTCTTCGTCAACAAGGACCTGCTCACCAAGGCCGGCGTCGCCGACGTACCCGCCACGCGCACCCAGTTCCTCGACGCGGCCAAGAAGATCACCGCGATCGGCAGTGACGTGAAGGGCTGGGCGCTCCCGCTCGACACCGCCGTGCCCAACGGCATCCAGAACGACGTGATGTCCTGGCTCTGGGCGTCCGGCGGCAGCATGCTGACGACCGACGGCAAGCCCAACCTGACCAGCCCGCAGGTCAAGAGCACGGTCGAGTACGTGAAGAGCCTGAACGACGCCGGCGTCATCGCCCCCGGCTCGCTCACCATGAAGGAACAGGACAAGGTCGAGAAGTTCACCAACGGCCAGGTCGGCATGATGATCGACTCGCTCGCGCACATCAACCTGATCAAGAAGAACAAGCCCGACCTGAAGTTCGAGGTGGCGGCCCTGCCGTCCGAGGACGGCTACACCGGCAAGCGCGGCATCCCGTACGCGTCCTGGGGCATCGGCATCTCCAACTCCACCAAGCACAAGGCCGAGGCGTTCAAGTTCGTGTCCTACCTGCTCAGCCAGGAGACCAACGCGAAGCTGAGCACGATCGCGAACGGCTTCCCGGGCAACAAGAACGCCCAGCCCGACTTCAGCAACAGCGACCCGATGTTCAAGACCGCCTTCGACATCTACCAGCAGGGTTACCCCGCCAACGAGTTCGTCGGCCTGCCCAAGTCCGAGGACCTGATGCGCAGCTTCGACGAGCAGCTCCAGCTCGTGCTGACCGGCAAGACGACTGTCGACAACGCCCTCGCCAAGTCGCAGGAGTCCTGGTCCTCGGTGATCGAGTAGTCCGCCCGGGCGCCGTGCCGGTCCGCCGGCGCGGCGCCCGATCAAGGAGACAGCGATGACATCCATGACGGCCCCGAAAACCGCGGCGCCCACCGAGGGGCCGGTCACGCCCCGCCGGACCCGCTCCACCCTGGCCCGGCGCCTGATCCCGTACGGCTATCTGTCCCCCACGATGCTGTTGATCGTGGTCCTGATGGTGGTCCCCATCGTCATGGTGATCAGCTACTCGTTCCGGGACAACGTGATCGTCCAGGAGAACTCGGTGTTCGCCGGGTTCGCCAACTACACCAAGGTGCTCACCGACCCGGACTTCCTGGCCGCGCTGAAGAACACCGCCGTCTTCATCTCGGTCAGCACCGTGGCCCACCTGGTCCTCGGCCTGGCCTTCGCGATGATGCTCAACACCCAGTTGCTGAGCGGGGTCACCAAGGCGGTCTTCCGGATCGTCTACATCCTGCCCTGGCTGTTCACGATCGCGGTGATCGCCGTCATCTGGCGGCTGCTGCTCGACCCGTCCGGCGTGGTCAACCACGTGCTGCACACGCTGGGTCTCATTCAGGAGGGCGTGAACTGGCTCGGCGACCCGGGCATCGCGCTCTGGGCGGTCACGTTCGTCAACATCTGGTCCGGCTACCCGTTCTTCATGATCAGTCTGCTCGCCGCGCTGCAGGGCATCCCCAACGACCTGTACGAGGCGGCCGCCGTGGACGGGACGAACTGGTTCCAGCGGTTCGTGCACGTGACGCTGCCCCAGCTGCGGCCGGTGATCATCAGCATGGGGGTGCTCGACCTGATCTGGACGTCCCAGCAGTTCGCGCTGATCTGGATGACGACGGGCGGCGGGCCGCTGAACGCCACCGAGATGCTCAGCACCTACACCTACAAGCAGGCCTTCAGCGAGTACGAGTTCGCGACCGCGTCCGCCGCCGCCGTGATCGTGCTGCTGCTGACGATGGTCCTGGCCTTCTTCTACGTACGCCAGCAAAGGGAGCGGTGAGACGCATGGCCAACACCGTCAAGACCCGTCGCACCCTCGCGAAGGTCGGCGTCATCACCGGGCTCGTCATCGGCGGGCTGTTCGCCGGCCTGCCGGTCCTGTGGATGCTGTCCACCTCGTTCAAGAGCAACGGAGAGGTCTTCCAGAACCCGCCGAAGCTGATCACCGAGAGCTTCTCGTTCGACGCCTACCGGGAGATCCTGGGCAACGGTGACCAGCTGCGGTTCTTCCTCAACAGCTACATCGTCGCCTTCGCGGTGACCATCCTGACGCTGCTGGTGGCCATCCTGGCCGGGTTCGCGTTCAGCCGCTTCTCGTTCCCGTTCCAGAAGACCATCAACGCCGTGATCGTCAGCGTCCAGGCCGTGCCGCCGATCACGCTCGTCATTCCGTACTTCGGGCTCGTCGTCGCGCTCGGCCTGTACAACACCTATGCCGGCCTGATCCTCACGCACATGGTGTTCACCCTCCCGTACGCGATCATCATGATCACGGCGTACCTGAACACGATGCCACGAGAGCTGGACGAGTCGGTCAAGGTCGACGGCGGCACCAGCTGGACCGCGCTGTGGCGGATCCTGGTGCCGATCTCGGTGCCCGGTCTGATCGCGGTCGGGGTCTACACGTTCATGATCTCGTGGAACGAGTACCTGTTCGCGCTCACGCTGACCCGTACCGACGACATGCGCACCGTGCCGATCGGCATCCAGCTGCTCATGGGCCAGCACTCGTACGAGTGGAACCAGATGATGGCGATGAGCATCCTCGGGTCCATCCCGGTCCTCGTCCTCTTCCTCCTGTTCCAGCGACGGTTCATCGGCGGACTCACCGCCGGTGCCGTCAAGGCCTGACACAGCCAGCAACACAAAGGAGAAACACAGAAATGCTGACGACCGGCAAGGCGATCCTGGACGTCGCCAACGAGCACAGCTTCGCCGTGCCAGCCTTCAACATCAGCGACTGGGCGATGTTCAAGGGGATCGTGGAGATCAGCGAGGAGACGAACTCCCCCCTGATCGTCGGGATCCACCCGGACGAGGTTCGGCACATCGGCCGCGAGATGATCACCGGCATCGTCGAGCGGTCGCACAACTCGAGCGTCCCGATCGCGATCCACTGGGACCACGGCGCCACGTATGAGCAGATCCTGCAGGCGATCCAGTACGGCTTCACCTCCGTGATGATCGACGGCTCGCTGAAGCCGTTCGAGGAGAACGTCGCGATCACCAAAAAGGTCACCGACTCCGCGCACGTCCTCGGCGTGTCGGTGGAGGGCGAGCTCGGCACGATCGGCGGGAACGACAGCTACGCCGAGGCGGGCGCCGCCGAGATCATCTACACCGACCCCGACGACGCGGTGACGTTCGTCGAGCAGACCGGCGTGGACAGCCTCGCCGTGGCCATCGGCACGTTCCACGGCCTCTACCCGGCCCACCTCAAGCCGGAGCTGAAGCTCGACCTGCTCAAGGAGATCAAGAGCCGGGTGCGGATCCCGCTGGTGCTGCACGGCGGCTCCGGCAACCCGGACGACGAGATCCGCGAGGCCGCGCGGATCGGCATCAACAAGATCAACATCTCTACCGACATCAAGGTCGCGTACCACGACAAGATGCGCGAGGTGCTGGGCAACGACGCGAAGGTGCGCGAGCCGAACGCCATCCAGCCCGCCTGCATCGAGGCCATGAAGGTGGTCGCCGCTCAGAAGATCGAGCTGTTCGGCGCCGCCGGCAAGGCCTCGCTCTACTGACATGGCCGACGCGTCCCGTGTACTCCTGGGCCTCGGCGGCTGTGTCGACTACGAGTTGAAGCTGACCGCCGGCGTGCTGGAGCAGCTCGTCGCCGAGCACGGCATCGTCGCCGCGGAACTGACGTCGCCGGCCACGGTGACCAGTGAGCGGGACCTCGTGGTGTCGATCCTCGGATACGTGGCCCGGGGCGGAGGCGGCGAGCACTTCGTCGCCTCCGCCCCGGCGCTGTCGACCTTCGCGAACCGGTTCCCGCATCGGGAGACCCTGGGCGGCACCTCGGTGCGGGCCGGGATCCTGATGAGCCGGCTCGGCGTGCCGTCGACGCTGCACCTGGTCAGCGTCAACGACACCTTCCGCCGGCTGCTGCCGGCGGACGGCGAGTACATCAACAGCGGTACCGGGGACACCTTCTACCCGCACCTGATCGTTCAGTACGACAAGGGCCTGCGGGTCCGGGCGGGCGACATCGACATCATCGCGCCGTTCCCGAACCGCCTGATCTACGTCAACGACCCGGCGAACGGCGACATGCGGCTCACCGACGATCTCGGCGACCGGTTGGGCCGGGCGGAGGTCTTCCTGATCTCCGGGTTCAACGCCATGCGCGACGAGGCGGAGCTCGACGAGCGGCTCGCCGCCCTGAAGGCGCACATGCGGCGGCTGCCGCACGGGGCGGTGACCTACTTCGAGGACGCGGCGTACCACGAGCCCGCCTTCAGCCGCCGGGTCCGGGACGCGCTGCTCGACGAGATCGACGTGTACGGGCTGAACGAGGACGAGCTGCAGTCGTACCTCGGGCGCCCGGTCGACCTGCTCTCGGCCGAGGACGTCGCGGAGGCGCTCACGGCGGTGCACGCGGTCATCCCGGTGCCGACGCTGGTGCTGCACACGAAGTACTGGGCCGCGGCGCTCGGCGCCGGTAAGTACGCCGACGCCCTCGACACCGGCACCGTCATGGCCGCCACCCGCTACTGCCACGGCGACGACTTCACCGACGAGGACGTCCAGCGCCTGCGCCGGCTGCCGCGGCGGCCCGAGTCCGTCGCCTTCGCGGCGGCGCTGCGCTCGCGCATGGGCGGGACTGTCGACTGTGTTCCCGGCTTCGCGCTCGACGTCCAGAACCCGACCACCGTCGGGCTCGGCGACACGTTCGTCGGCGGCTTCCTCGCCGAGCTGGCTCTGAAGGGACAGAGATGACCGTCGAAGCACTGGCCGCCAACCAGCCCGAGACGTTCTATCGCGGCGCCGGCCGGATCGCCGAGTTCCGCAACGGGCCGGCGCTGCCCGACCGCCCCGAGGACTGGGTGGGCTCGATGACCAGCCGGTTCGGGCTCGCACCGGCCGGCCTGTCCACCCTGGCCGACGGCCGGGTGCTGGCCGAGGCGATCGCCGCGGACCCGCGCTGGTGGCTCGGCCCGGACCGCGCCGACACCGGCGTGCTGGTGAAGCTGCTCGACGCCGGTCAGCGGCTGCCGTTGCACGTGCACCCGGACCGCCGCTTCGCCACCGCGCACCTCGCCTCGCCGTACGGGAAGACCGAGGCCTGGGTGATCCTCTCCGCGCGGCCCGACGCCTACGTCCATCTGGGCTTTGCCCGCGACGTGGAGGCCGCCGAGCTGGCCGGCTGGGTGGACGGGCAGCAGACCGGGGCGATGCTCGCCGCCACCAACCGGATCCCGGTCGCGGCCGGCGACGCGATCCTCTGCCCGGCCGGCCTGCCGCACGCGATCGGCGACGGCATCCTGCTGGCCGAGGTCCAGGAGCCGACCGACTTCTCCGTGCTGCTGGAGTACGAGGGCTTCGACCTCGCCGACGGGCACCTGGGCCTCGGCTACGACCTGGCCCTGCAGTGCGTCGACCGCCGCGCCTGGACGCCCTCGCGCCTCGACGAGCTCCGCGGTACTCCGGCCCGGCTGCTGCCCGAGGCCGCGGACGAGTTCTTCAGCGCCCGCCGCCTGCGCGGCGGCGACCGTCTGGAGCGTGGCTGCAGCGTGCTGATCGCGGCGGCCGGAGCGGGCCGGCTGATCGGCGAGCACGACGACCTGCCGCTCCGGCGGGGGGACACGCTGCTGGTTCCGTACGCCGCCGGCCCGCTCCTGCTGGACGGCCAGGTCGAGGTGATCCGCCTCGCGGCGTCCACCTGACTGCTACCGTGCCGCAAACCCCCTGAAAGGGGATGAACGGGGTGATGTCGGCATACCGGTTAGCAGGTACTGGCGGGTGCGGTAACCCGTAGTCGGGGAGTCGTGCTGGCGTCGAGGTATCCCTCAACGGTACGAGAGAACGTGGATGTAGACATTCCACACCCCGTAGAACACACCCCGTTGAACAGGTGATCCCCATGACGACATGCCCGGTTGACCCGGTCCTGAGCATGGCACTGTTCGTCTCCGACGCTTCCGCATCCGGCGACCTGGACGACGCCACCATCCGCGACACTGTGCACCACACGCTCGACCAGCTCGGGCCGGACGAGTGCTACGCCCGGGCCGCCGAGGTGTTCGGCGACCGTCCCGAGGTGGCCCTGGGTCGCATCCAGTGGGCGCGTGAGCTGTGCGCCCGTGCGCTGACCCCGGCCCTCGCCGCCGCCTGACGAACGGGCCAGCAGCGCCGATCCCGGCGCTGTACGGTGGCGACATGCCAGGCGCGCAGTTGTACGACACCATCGGAGCCACCTACACCGTGACCCGGCGCACCGAGCCGCGGATCGCCGCACAGGTCTGGGCCGCGCTCGGCGACGCGCGCACGGTGCTGAACGTCGGGGCCGGCACCGGCTCCTACGAGCCCACCGACCGTGACGTCACCGCGGTCGAACCGTCGGCGCTCATGCGGGCGCAGCGACCCGCAGGCGCAGCGCCGTGCGTGGCTGCCGCCGCGGAGTGCCTTCCGTTCGAGGACCAGTCGTTCGACGCGGCGATGGCGTTCGCCACCATCCATCACTGGCAGGACCCGATCGCGGGCCTGCGCGAGATGCGGCGCGTTGCGCGCCGCGTGGTGGTGTTCACGCACGAGACCAGTGCCGCCGGGTGGCTCCACCGGTTCTGGCTGACCCGCGACTACCTTCCCGAGGTCGCGGACATCATTGCCGGCCGGCCGTCGCTGACCGAGCTGGCCGGTGCGATCGACGCTCGCGTGGAGCCGGTGCCCATCCCGTGGGACTGCACGGACGGCTTCTTCGAGGCCTACTGGCGCCGGCCCGAGGCATACCTGGACGAGGACGTCCGTCGCGGAGTGTCGGTCTGGGCCAGGGTCGGGCCGGACGCCGAGCAGCGGGTGGTGCACAGCCTCCGGGCCGACCTCGCCTCCGGCCGGTGGGCCGAACGCAACCGCGACCTCGTCGATCTCGACGCGGCAGAGCTCGGCCTCCGCCTGCTCATCGCCTGAGCCGGGAGGGAGACCCCTCCCGGCTCCTCGGCTCAGGGCCGGTTTCCGGTGGGGATCGTGATGAGCGTCGTCGTGCCCGAGGTGCCCTTGTTGAGGAACAGCATCGCCAGCGCCCGGATGAACTGGTCGAACATGTAGAAGCTGACCGGCGCGATGGGGATGAGCCCCTCCCGGAACGCGATGTAGGTGGGCCACGCGGTGCGGATGAGGGCCGCCGCCGCGTAGTCGCGCGGCAGGCGCAGCCAGTCGCCGATCTCGTTGCTGAGCACGTAGCGGACGAACTCGTTGAGGAAGCCGCGGGTGACGCCCAGGTCGATCTGCGCGGTCAGCCCGAGCAGGTCCTCGGCCAGCTCCTTGCCCTCCTGCGTCGGGGCGAGGATCGGCGTGAGCGCCTGCGCCGACTGCGCGTACGCGGCGGCCCACGTCTGCGGGATGAACTCGTCGCGCACGCCGAGCAGGTGGATGGCGACCTGCCACTGGTGCAGGAAGGCCGCCTCTTCTGCGGCCGTCATCGGGACGCGCCACTCCTTGAGCTTCTTGTGCACGAACGTGCCGAGGCTGTGGAAAGTGACCAGGATGTCGCCGTTGCTGATCGGGATCCCGCCCGGCTCGTTCGCGACCGCCCGCCAGTGCGGCGACTGCGGGAGCAGATGCCGCACCGCGGCGTGCACCAGGCGGGTCTTGTTGGCGGTGACCACGAACTGGCCGCTGGGCTCGAAGGCGGTCAGCTCGCTCAGGTCGTAGCCGAAGGTGAACGTCTTGGCCGCGCGGTCCTGCATGTTGGCACCGCCCGCGGACCAGTAGACCGACTTGGCCTCGCGCGGGATCACCGTGCTCATGATGCCGCTGCCGAGGCCGTACAGCATGAACAGGTACGTGTCCTTGCGCCGGTTGAAGTCGGCGGCGAGCCGCAGCTTGGTGCGGTCGGCCCAGGAGGGCAGAGTGTTGACACCCTGGAGGTAGGCGCTGAGGTTGGCCGGCAGGCCGCTGGGCAGCGCGTCGCTGTTGTTCACCCACGACCGCATCGCGGTGTTGACCGCCGGGACCTGGCCGTTGTCGAGCAGGCCGGCGACCAGCTGGTCCACCTCGTCGTCCCAGGCCCACCACGGGTCGGTGCCCGCGGCGGGCGCGGCCGCGGCCGGGACAGCGCCGACCGCGCTCACCAGGCCCAGCGCGACGCCGAGCGTAAGGACGCTGCGTCTGTTGAGATTGCTCATTAACTTACCCCGCTCTCTGAAGGCATGGACACTGCCCATGCAGGGGTCAAACCGTGGCGGACGGCGGCAATCTCACGGCAATCGATGTGAGATTCTTCGTTAACATAGCGAAGCGGTCCGCCGGTCGGCAAGGCGTCTCCACCGGGAATTTCGGCCCCTCCGGCCGGCGCCGTGGCCGGCGCCCGGACATGTGTCAGGATCGGCGACATGCCATGGGACGTCGCCGCGCCGCCGAGGACCGGGGCGCCCGGCCGGTTCCCGCATGCGCCCGGTCGGTTGCCGCTGTGACCGCCGAGCCGGCCGCGGCCGTCCGGCCGCGCAACCGCAGGCAGCTCATCGTCGAGTCGGCCGGCCGGATGTTCAGCGAGCGGGGCTACCACGCGGCGTCCATGGACGAGATCGCCGCCGGCGTGGGCATCACCGCGGCGGCCCTGTACCGGCACTTCCCGAACAAGTACGCGCTGTTCGCCGAGTGCGCGAACGTCATGGTGGACCGGCTCGTCGCCGCGCTCGACGAGGTACACCCCGAAGCCTCCCTGGCGGACGTCCTCGCCGCCGCCGCCCGGGTCACCGTCGCCCATCGCGCGTCGGGCGGCGTCTACCGGTGGGAGGCCCGGTACCTCGAGCGCGGCGACCGGCAGGTACTCCGGGCGAAGTTCGCGCACGTCGTCGGCCGGGTGACGACCGCGGTACAGCGGGAGCATCCACTCCCCGGCGAGCACCTGCGAACCGTGGCGGCCCTCGGTGCGATCGCGTCGATCACGATGCACCACACCTCGATCGCGCAACGCCGGCTCGAAGAGCTGCTGGTCGCGTCCGCCCTGCGCGTGGTCGCGACCGACCCGACGGCCGCGACCGGCATCGCGCGCCTCGTCGACCTGCCCGCCCAGCCCGTGGCACGCACCCGGCGCTCCGAGATCCTCGCCGCCGCCATCCCGCTGTTCGAACGCGACGGCTTCGCCAACGTCACGAACGGCCGGATCGCCGAGGCCGTCGGGCTGGTCCCGTCCGCGATCTACCGCTACTTTCCCGGCAAGGCCGACATCCTGGCGGCGGCCTGCCTGCAGGCGGCGGCACTGCTGGCCCAGGCAGTGGAGCAGAACCTCCGCGGGACGGCCGACCCGCACGACGCGGTGGCCGCGCTGACGGCGACCTACGTGGCGTACAGCTTCGAGCACACCGCACTCACCAGCGTCGCCAACGCCGAGCTCGCCGGCCTGCCCGCCGACCTGCAGCGGCCGCTGGTCGTCGCACAGCGCGAACACATCGCCGTATGGGAGCAGCAACTGCGCGCGGCGCGCCCGGAGCTCGACTCGCGCCGGGCCCGGGTGCTGGTCCACGCCGGCTTCGGCGTGGTGGTCGAGGCCGGCCGCAGACTGCGCTGGCAGGACACCCCGGAACACCGCGACGCCGTCGCCGCGCTGCTCATGAGCGCCCTGGGCTTCCGGTAACCCGGCGGTATCGTGCCGCTGTGGACGTATCGGCGGGCGGGGACGGCGACCCGGGACCGCGGACGGTCGAAGTCGACTTCGGTGCCGGACCCGTGGCCGTCCCCGCCGGCATCCGGCAACTGGAGCTGTCCGCATGGAGCGCGGTGCCGGTACCGATGACCGGTCCGGTGCGGTGGGAGGCACTGGACGCGCTGGACGTCACCGCCCTCACCTGGTGGGGCGCCGACCGTGGGTTCAGCGCCGCGGTGGGGTCCCGCCCGGGGATCACCACGGTCGTGTGGTGCGAGCCGCCGCCGGAGGTCGACCTCACCGGTACCGCCGTGGCCGCCGTCGAGATCGGCGGCGGAGTCCACACGCTGGCGTTGCCGGACACCGTCCGGTCGTGCGTGCTTCGCGAGAGTGCCGCGCCCGAGTCCGTCACCGCGCTCGACGCCGGGCGCCACCTCGACCTGCGCACGTGGGGCTCGGCGTCGAGGATCGGCGTCCCGCCCGGCCTCACCGAAGTGGAGCGGCTGCACGTCGCGGCCGGGCACGGGGTGACGCTGCGTCCGCTCTCGACGCTCACCAACCTGACGGACCTCACCGTGTCGTGGTCGGACGTCGGCGGTCGGCTCGACGACGCCGCGGCACTCGCGGCGCTGCCCCGGCTGCGCCGCCTCGCGCTCATCGACGGTCACCGGTGCGACCCCGGCGGTCTGCCCAACCTGCCCGAGCTGCGCGAGCTGCTGGTCGACGGCGTCTCGCGGGCCGATGCGGCGAACCTGCGGGCCCGGTACCGCCACACGCCGGTCAGCCTGCGCCTGCGGCACGTGCGGTCGGGCCTGTGGCTGCGGGCCAACGTCGACAACCCGTTCCGGTTCTGGGGGTGCTGCCGCGCGGCGCGGGTGACCGCCTCCGGCGCGTACGCAACCGCGCTGTACAGCGTCTGCCGCCGGCGGGAGCGGGGCCGGCAGACCCTGCGGAGGTTCCTCGCCACGTTCACGGAGCTCCGCCGTGACCACGCGCAGCTCCGCGACACGGATTTCGAGCGGGTCCGAAAGGCCCTCGTCGACCTGGCCGGCCAGGTCGATGTGCCGGAGGAGGACGCGCTCACGTGGTTCGACACCTGGCACTCGCACACCTGACGATGCCCCGGCCCGCCCCTCAGGCCGAGACGACAGTACGCCGAGCGCAGCTCGGCGTACTGGTATGTGGGGGCGCTGGCGGTTCGTCAGGCGGCTGCGCCGGCGAGGGTCGGGGTCAGCGCACGGGCGCACAGCTCACGCGCCCACTGGATGCGACCCAGCGCCACCTCGGGACGGTCACCGAACACCTCAGCGGCGCGGGCGTAGCACTCGTCCGGCCCGAGCTGGTCGAGCGTGCGGTGCACAGTGTCGCGAACCGTGACATCGTCCAGGTCGCCGGATGCGGAAGCGTCAGAGACGAACAGTGCCATGCTCAGGACCGGGTCAACCGGGCGAGTCGTCATGGGAATCACCTGTTCAAAACGGGGCGTGTTCAACGGGGTGTAGAACTACTACATCCACGTTCTCTCGTACCACTGAGGTACGACCTCGACGCCAGCACAACTCCCCTATACCGGCTAACCGGTATACCGCCTTCACCCCCATCATCCCCATCCATCAGGTTTACCACCGACTCCAGGCACGGGGGCAGCCAGCTCGCCGACCGCCTCCTGGCTCACGTCGTGGCCGGTCCCCTACAGTGAGCGCGTGACTGTGGCCGGGCACCGGTTGGGGATCGACTTCGGCACGTCCAACACTGTCGCCGCGCTGGCCGGCCCGGACGGGCGGGCGCGGCCACTGCTCTTCGACGGCTCGCCGCTGCTGGTGTCGGCGGTGTTCGCCGACGGCGACGCGGACCTGCTCGTCGGGGCCGACGCCGTCCGGGCCGCGGTGGGCCTGCCGGCCGGGCTGGAGGCCAACCCGAAGCGGCGCATCGACGACGGCACCGTCTGGCTCGGCGAGCGCGAGGTTCCGGTCGGCGCCCTCATCGCCGCCGTGCTGGCCCGGGTCGGCGCCGAGGCCGCCCGCGTCGCCGGCGGCCGGCCCGACGAGGTGGTGCTGACGCACCCCGCGGCGTGGCAGCGGGCCCGGCTGGGCATCCTCGCCGAGGCTGCCGAGCGGGCCGGCCTGGGCACGGTACGGCTGGTGCCCGAACCGGTGGCCGCCGCCGCCTACTTCGCCACGGTGCTCGACCACCGGGTCCGGCCGGGCCGAGCGGTCGTCGTCTACGACCTCGGCGCCGGCACCTTCGACGTCAGCGTCGTGCGGCCGGCCTCCAGCGGGCCTGGCACGTCTGCCGGGCCTGACGGGTCTATCGGGTTCGAGGTGGTGGCATCGGCCGGCCTCGAAGACGTCGGCGGTCTCGACCTCGACGCCGTCGTCGTCCGCCACGCCCGCGGCGTGACCGGCGCCGACGCCGCCGCGGCCTGGCAGCGGCTGGACTGGCCGCAGACCGCGGCCGACCAGCTGGCCCGGCAGCAGCTGTGGTCCGCCGCCCGGTCGGTCAAGGAGCAGCTGTCCCGGCACCCCCGCGGCGACCTGCACGTGCCGCTGGCCGACCGGCGCGTCCATCTCACTCGCACCGAGTTCGAGGCCGCCGCCCGGGCCCATCTGGACCGCACCACCGACCTGACCCGCACGGTCCTGCAGTCCGCGGGCGTGCCGCCGGAGGACGTCGCCGGGGTCTTCCTCGTCGGCGGCTCGTCGCGGATCCCGCTCGCCGCCACGCTCCTGCACCGGGCGCTGCGGATCGCGCCGACGGTGCTCGACCAGCCCGAGCTCGTCGTCGCCGAGGGCGCGCTGCACGCCCCCGCGAAATCGGTCGCGCTGCCCGTCGCCCTAGCCCCCGCACCGCCCGTCGCACCGCCTGTCGCACCGGCTCCGCGGATCGGTGCGTCGGCACCCGCGCCGCCCGTCGCACCGGCCGTCGCGCCGGCTCCGCAGCCCGTCGCACCGGCTCCCGCGCCGGTCGTCGCGCCAGCTCGCGCACCGGACGTCGGGCCAGTGCCGCACGTCGCATCGACTCCCGCGCCAGTGGTCGCGTCGGTGCCCGCGCCGGTGGTCACGCCGGCCCCCGTGGCCGCCGTGCCCGTCGCAACCGCCTCTCCGGTCGCCGCGCCGGCGCCGCCGGCCGTCGATGTTCTCCCCGCGCCACCCGCCCGGCAGCCCGCGCCACCCGCCCGGCAGCCCGACCCCACGGTTAGGAAGAGATTGATGTAGGGGAAGAGATATAT
>NZ_JBEXCY010000086.1:0-45489 GCF_040605515.1 Dactylosporangium sp. NPDC005572
CTGGCGGCCGCGGACGCGCGGCTGGTCACCAAGGACGTGGCCGGCGGCCGGGTGACGATGGTGCTCTCGCCCTCGCGTGACGCGGCGGTCGCCGTGCTGGAGGACATGCGCCGGCCGGGCGACGGCAAGGCGTACCAGCTGTGGATGATCGACTCGTCCAACAACGCCAGGCCGGTCGGTCTGTCGGCCCTCGGCAAGGGCCGTTTCTACATCGACAAGCTGGAGCCGCAGTTCGGCATCACGATAGAGCCGGAAAAGGGCTCGAACGCGCCGACGCTGCCGCTGGTCGAGAGGCTCGACCTGCCGCTGTGATGCGCTGACGGCCGCACCGATCCTTCCGGGTCGGTGCGGCCGGCGCTCAGGCGTTGTCGAGCAGGTCCTCCAGGGCGGCCAGGTCGTCCGCCGTCGGCTCCCAGGAGCCGGCGGCGACGTTGGCCTTCACCTGCTCGGCCGTGGTGGCCCCGGCGATCACGCTGGCGACCGTGGGCTTGGCGGCCAGCGCGCCGATCGCGAGCGTCAGCACGTCGACACCCCGCTCCTGGGCGAACCCCTCGATCCGCTCGATCGTGTCCCACGGCGCCTCGGCCAGCACCTTGGCGAACCCGACCCGGTCGAGGCGGGAGCCGACCGGCGCCGACTCGCCCCGGCGGTACTTGCCGGTGAGCAGCCCCATCGCCAGCGGGAAGTACGGCAGCAGGCCCAGCCCGAACTTCTCCAGCGCCGGCACCAGATCGTGCTCCGGCGCGCGGTGCAGCAGGGAGTAGCGGTTCTGGGCGCTGACGAAGGGCGTCAGGTGGCGGGTCTCGGCGGTCCAGGCCGCGTCGGTGGTCTGCCAGCCGGTGAAGTTGGAGTGCCCGATGTACCGCACCTTGCCCGCCCGCACCAGGTCGTTCAGCGCGTCGAGGGTCTCCTCGATCGGCGTGGCCCGGTCGGGCGCGTGCAGCTGGTAGAGGTCGATGTAGTCGGTGCCCAGGTTGCGCAGCGACGACTCGACGGCCCGCGCGATGTAGCGCCGGCTGCCGCGGGCGCCCCAGTCCGGCCCGTAGGCGCCGCGGACGTCCATGCCGAACTTCGTCGCCACGATCACCTCGTCGCGGCGGCCGCCGAGGGCGGCGCCGAGCACCCGCTCCGAGTCGCCGGGGGAGTTGCCGTAGACGTCGGCGGTGTCGAACAGCGTGACGCCGAGCTCGAGCGCGGCGCTGACGACCTCGTTCGCGCGGTCGGCGTCGATCCGCCCGCCGAAGTTGTTGCAACCGATCCCGACGACCGAGACGGTGAGCCCGGACCTGCCGAGGCGGCGATAGCGCATATCAGTCACTCCCGTGATCCTAGGCACGCCCGGTCGCCGGGGCTCACCCGCTGGGTACGCTCTGGGATGTGACGGAGACACCGGCGATCAGCGAGATCCTCCAGCGTGCGGCCGACGGCGGCCGGATCAGCCCGGAGGAGGCGCTGCTGCTCTACACCGAAGCGCCGTTCCACGAGCTCGGCGAGGCCGCCGACACCGTGCGCCGCCGGCGTTACCCGGACAACATCGTCACCTACATCATCGACCGCAACATCAACTACACGAACGTCTGCGTGACGGCGTGCAAGTTCTGCGCGTTCTACCGGGCGCCGAAGCACGCCGAGGGCTGGACGCACGGCACCGAGGAGATCCTGCGCCGGTGCGCGGAGGCGGTCGACCTCGGCGCCACGCAGGTGATGCTGCAGGGTGGCCACCACCCCGACTACGGCGTCGAGTACTACGAGGAGCTCTTCTCCGCCGTCCACACCGCCTACCCGGACCTGGTCATCCACTCCATCGGGCCGTCCGAGGTGCTGCACATGGCCAAGGTGTCGGGCGTCTCGATCGAGGAGTCGATCAACCGGATCAAGGCGGCCGGCCTGGCCTCGATCGCCGGTGCGGGCGCCGAGATGCTGCCCGCCCGCCCCCGGAAGGCGATCGCGCCGCTCAAGGAGTCGGGCGAGCGCTGGCTGGAGGTCATGGAGACCGCGCACCGGCTGGGCATCTCGTCGACGGCGACCATGATGATGGGCACCGGCGAGACCAACACCGAGCGGATCGAGCACCTGCGGATGATCCGCGACGTGCAGGACCGGGCGGTCGCCGGCAACTACGCGGGCAGCTTCCGCTCCTTCATCCCGTGGACCTACCAGCCGGAGAACAACCACCTGAAGGGCCGCACCCAGGCCACCAGCCTGGAATACCTGCGCCTGGTGGCCGTCGCCCGGCTGTTCTTCGACAACGTGGCCCACCTCCAGTCGTCGTGGCTGACGACCGGCAAGGACGTCGGTCAGGTGTCGCTGCACCTCGGCGTCGACGACCTCGGCTCGATCATGCTGGAGGAGAACGTGATCTCCTCCGCGGGCGCCCGTCACCGCTCCCGCCTCACCGAGCTGGTGCAGATGATCCGCGACGCCGACCGCATCCCGGCGCAGCGCGACACCGAATACCGCCACATGCGCGTCCACTGGACGCCCGAGGACGACCCGACCGACGACCGGGTGCAGTCGCACTTCTCGTCGATCGCCCTGCCCGGCGGCGGCACCGGCCGCTCCCTGCCCCTGACGGCGGTGAACTCATGACCCGCGCCTCGCTGGAGAAGGAGCCGCACGAGGTCGCGGCCATGTTCGACGGCGTCGCCCGCCGCTACGACCTCACCAACACCGTGCTCTCCGGCGGCCAGGACCGCATCTGGCGCCGCGAGACCCGGCTGGCCCTCGGCCTCAAGCCGGGCGAGCGGGTGCTCGACCTCGGCGCCGGCACCGGTGTGTCGACGCTGGAGCTGGCCAAGTCGGGCGCCTTCGCCGTCGGCGCTGACCTGTCGGTCGGCATGCTGCAGGCCGGCCGGGAGAAGCGCCCGACGGTGCCGCTGCTGGCCGCCGACGCGCTGCAGCTGCCGTTCGCGGACGAGACCTTCGACGCGGTGACGATCTCGTTCGCGCTGCGCAACATCCAGGACCCCGACGCCGCCCTGCGCGAGATGGCCCGGGTGACCAAGCCGGGCGGACGGCTGGTGGTCTGCGAGTTCAGCCACCCGACCTGGCGGCCCTTCCGCGCCGCCTACATGGGCCCGGCCCTGAAGGTGCTGCCGCAGGTGGCGAAGCGGGTGTCGAGCAACCCCGACGCCTACGTCTACCTCGCCGACTCGATCCGCGCCTGGCCCGACCAGGAGAGCCTGGCGGGGCGCATCGGCGCGAACGGCTGGCGCAAGGTGGCCTGGCGCAACCTGACCGGCGGCGTCGTGGCCATGCACCGCGGCTTCCGGATCTGACCCGGCTACCACCTGACTGAGCCCAGCCGGTCGAGGCTGGCCCGCAGCTCTGCCACGAACTCGTCGGGACGTGTGGTGAGGTCGTGCCAGGTGATTTCCGACACGCTCCAGCCCTCGGCCGCCAGCCGGGTGCGGCGCTCCTCCCGCATCGCCTCCGGCAGTGCGGCGGGATCGCGCTTGAGATCCAGCAGCAGTTTCACCTCGGGGAACACCAGGTCGCCGAGGCCGATGAGGCCCCAGCGGTCCTTGATCGGCAACTGCTCCTGCCAGCCCCAGATGCCGGCGTGCCGCAGCAGCTTCCTGATCAGGCGCAGCGTCGCCTGCTCCTCGCCGTGGGCCGCCTGCCGTAGCAGCCGGACCAGCCGCGGGGTGCCGTGGCGGCCCGTCGCCGCGCGGATGCGCCCGGCCAGCTCGGGGATCGTGATCCAGCTCTCCTCCAGGGATTTGGCCAGAACCGCCCGGGCCACGGCGTCGGGTAGCAGGCGGGCGCAGTCGTAGACGGTGCGCGGGACGCTCGTGACCGTGGCGCCGTCGACCGTGCAGACGTCCTCCAGCGCCGGTTGCTCGTACAGCACCTGAATCCCGCGCCGCCGGACCCGCTGCGGGTGGGTCATCACCACGGTCTCGTCGCTCGGCACCGTGATGCCGTGCCAGCGGGCGGCCGACGGCCCGGCCAGGACCGCGCCCGGCAAGGCCAGGAGCGAGGCTCTGTCGCGAACTGTCGGGGTGATCTCCCGCCCGCGGTCGGTGAAGACGTCGCGCACGACGCTCACCCAGTCGCCGTCCCGGATTCTCATCCTGATTCGGTAGGCGCTGTATCCGCAGGTCACGGCCTGGATCCGGGTGAAAAGTCCGTGCTGGACCCCGGCGTGTTCATCGAGCCGGTCGCGGCCCGGCTGTCCGGCGTTCATGATGACCGAGGATCGTCACGCCGTTGCCAGCTGTCGATCCGGAGAAATTTCCTGTGGATAACCCGGGCCCATGATCTCTATTTGTCCGGCGAAACGCCCATCGATCAGGGGCGCTGTCGTCCGAAGTGACGATCTAGGTGACCGGTCTGGGTGAGAAATTAGGGTCGCCTAACTGACACTGCGCGACCTCACGGTTCTAGACTCCCCCCGAGGGACTTTGTGAAGACTTTCACGAGCCCCCAAAGACCGAAGCACGAGAACGGGCAAGGAGGTGTGACGGCTGTGACCGACACCGGGAACGACGCGGATGTCATCGTCGTCGGCGCCGGACCTGGCGGCTCGTCCGCCGCGTTCCACCTGGCCCGCCACGGCCTGCGCGTGCTGCTGCTGGAGAAGACCGAGTTCCCGCGCGAGAAGGTCTGCGGCGACGGGCTGACGCCACGCGCGGTCAAGCAGCTCATCAAGATGGGCATCGACACCACCGAGGACAAGGGCTGGCTGCACAACCGCGGCCTGCGCGTCATCGGTGGCGGCATCCGGCTGGAGCTGGACTGGCCCGACCTCGCGAGCTTCCCCGACTACGGGCTGACCCGCACGCGCATGGACTTCGACCAGATGCTCGCGACGGCCGCGACCGACGCCGGCGCGATCCTGCGCACGGGCACCAACGTCAGCGGCCCGATCCTCGACCGCACCGGCCGCGTGGTCGGCGTGACCGCCACCGGGCCCGACAAGGAGCCGCTGGAGTTCCGTGCGCCGCTGACCATCGCCGCCGACGGCGTCTCGGGCCGGTTCGCCCTGGCCCTGGGCATCGCCAAGCGCGAGGACCGCCCGATGGGCGTCGCGGTCCGGCAATACTTCCGCAGCGAGACCCGCCACGACGACGACTACCTCGAGTCCTGGCTGGAGCTGCGCAGCCGCGAGTCGGGCGACAAGCTCCTGCCGGGTTACGGCTGGATCTTCGGCCTCGGTGACGGCCGGGTCAACGTCGGCCTCGGCGTGCTCAACAGCAGTGTGGCCTACGGCAAGACCAACTATCGCCAGCTGCTGACCGACTGGGTCGACAACACGCCGGCCGACTGGGGTCTGTCCGACCCGGCCAATGCCGAGGGCAAGCCGCAGGGCGCCGCCCTGCCGATGGGCTTCAACCGGGTGCCGCACTACTCCCGGGGCGTGCTGCTCGTCGGCGACACCGGCGGCATGGTCAACCCCTTCAACGGCGAGGGGATCGCCTACGCGATGGAGTCCGGCGAGCTGGCGGCGGAGATCGCCGTCCAGGGGCTCGCCCGGCCTCAGGGCACCGCGCGGGAGCGTGCGCTCGCCCACTACCCGGCCGAGCTCAAGGCCCGCTACGGCGGCTACTACCGGCTCGGCAACATCTTCGTGAAGCTCATCGGCCAGCCGCAGATCATGCGGGTGGCCACCAAGCACGGCATGCCACACCCCACCCTCATGCGATTTGTGCTCAAGCTGCTCGCCAACCTCACCGATCCCCGCGGCGGAGACGCGATGGACCGCGTGATCAACGCGATGACCCGCCTAGCACCGGCCGCCTGACCGCAAACGCACAGCCCAAGGCCGCATTTGGGGTGCCCCCGGACGAAGCCGTCCGGACATCACCGAATAGTGTTAAACCGCATACAGCTTGAGTGGTCCCGACCGGGCAGACGGCCGCGTCGGGCTCGCCGAAAGGACGGAGCAGCACGATGTCGCTCGCGCCGTACGTACCGATCCTCGGGCTCTTCGCCCTCGCCGCAGCCTTCGCGCTGTTCTCGGTGGCGGCGGCCCCCTTCGTCGGGCCGCGCCGCTACAACAAGGCGAAGCTCGACGCCTACGAGTGCGGCATCGAGCCCACTCCCCAGCCTGTGGGCGGTGGGCGCTTCCCGGTCAAGTTCTATCTGACCGCGATGCTGTTCATCGTCTTCGACATCGAGATCATCTTCCTGTACCCGTGGGCCGTGAACTTCGACGCGCTCGGCCTCTTCGGGTTCGTGGAGATGGTGCTGTTCATCGTCACCGTGTTCGTCGCGTTCGCCTACGTGTGGCGCCGCGGCGGGCTGGATTGGGACTGAGCCATGGGCATCGAGGAAAAGGTACCGACCGGCGTCCTGCTGACGACCGTCGAGAAGCTTGTCAACTGGTCGCGGAAGGCCAGCTTCTGGCCCGCCACCTTCGGCCTGGCCTGTTGCGCCATCGAGATGATGGCGACCGGCGCCGCGCGCTACGACCTGGCGCGCTTCGGCATGGAGGTGTTCCGGGCCAGCCCGCGCCAGGCCGACCTGATGATCGTCGCCGGCCGGGTGAGCCAGAAGATGGCCCCGGTCCTGCGCCAGATCTACGACCAGATGCCCGACCCCAAGTGGGTGCTGTCGATGGGTGTCTGCGCCTCCAGCGGTGGCATGTTCAACAACTACGCGATCGTCCAGGGCGTGGACCACGTCGTCCCCGTGGACATGTACCTGCCGGGCTGCCCGCCGCGGCCGGAGATGCTCATCGACGCGATCCTGCGGCTGCATGACAAGGTCATGGCCGAGCCGCTGGGTGACCGGCGCCGCCGCATGATCGAGGCGCGGGTCGAGCGCGAGGGGGCCCCCGTCGTGGCGCCGGGCGCGATGCCGTCGAGCTACCGCTTCGACAAGGCCAAGCGCGCCGAGTGGATCAAGGCCGCGGCCCAGGGTCGCGAGGAGCAGCTGCGCATCCAGAAGTGGATGGAAGAGCGGGCGAACCTGTCCGGAGGTACGAAGTGACTGAGGTTGAGCCGGTCGGCGCCGAGCCGGGTGCCCCCGCGCAGCAGCCGCCGTCGGGCGGCGCCGGGCGAGGCATGTTCGGCGTCCAGGGCACCGGCGACACGTCGGGCTTCGGCGGCCTGCGCCGCCGCCGGGCGGTCGACGTCGACTCCCCGCGCCCGTTCGGCGGCGAGTTCGACGAGGTCGTCGACGCGCTCGAGGAGGCCTACCCGGGCTTCAACGACGCGATCGAGCGGATCGTCGTCGACCGCGGCGAGCTGACGCTGCACATCGTGCCCGAGCGCATCGCCGAGGTCTGCCAGTCGCTGCGCGACGACCCCGCCCTGCGGTTCGAGCTGCTCTCGTCGGTCTCCGGCGTCGACTACCTCGGCTCCGACGTGCGCCGCCTCCACGCGGTGTACCACCTGACGTCGCTGACCTTCCGCCGGCGCATCCGGCTGGAGTGCGCGATCACCGCCGACGACCCGCACCTGCCGAGCGTCACCCAGGTCTACCCGACCGCCGACTGGCAGGAGCGGGAGACGTACGACATGTTCGGCATCGTCTTCGACGGCCACCCCAACCTGACGCGGATCCTCATGCCGGACGACTGGGAGGGCTTCCCGCAGCGGAAGGACTACCCGCTCGGCGGCGTGCCGGTCGAGTACAAGGGCGCGGAGATCCCACCGCCGGACCAGCGGAGGAGTTACCAGTGACCACCGACTACGCGAGCTCGCGCGAGACCACCGAGGGCCGGGTCTTCACGGTCACCGGTGGCGACTGGGACACGGTCGTCAACGAGGCCGGCTCCGAGGAGCGCATCGTCGTCAACATGGGGCCGCAGCACCCGTCGACCCACGGTGTGCTCCGGCTGGTGCTCGAGCTGGAAGGCGAGACGGTCACCGAGGCGCGCACCGTCATCGGCTACCTGCACACCGGCATCGAGAAGAACCTGGAGTTCCGCAACTGGACCCAGGGCACCACGTTCGTCACCCGCATGGACTACCTGGCGCCGATCTTCAACGAGACCGGCTACTGCATGGCGGTCGAGAAGCTCCTCGGCATCGAGGACCAGATCACCGACCGGGCCACGACCATCCGCGTCCTGATGATGGAGCTCAACCGGATCTCGTCGCACCTGGTCTGGCTCGCCACGACCGGCATGGAGCTCGGCGCCCTGTCGATGATGATCTACGGCTTCCGTGAGCGGGAGTACATCCTCGACATCTTCGAGATGGTCTCCGGCCTGCGGATGAACATGGCCTACGTGCGGCCCGGCGGCGTCGCGCAGGACCTGCCCGACGAGGCGGTCGTGAAGATCCGCGAGCTCCTGGGCTGGATGCCCGACCGCATCGACATGTACGAGGACCTGCTGTCCGGCAACACGATCTGGCGCGAGCGCACGCAGGGCGTCGCCGTGCTCGACGTGGCCGGCTGCCTGGCGCTGGGCATCACCGGCCCGGTGCTGCGCTCGGCCGGCCTCGGCTGGGACATCCGCAAGCAGCAGCCGTATCTCGGCTACGAGACCTATGACTTCGACGTCCCGACCGAGCCGACGGGCGACGCGTGGGGCCGCTACAAGGTCCGGCTCAACGAGATGCGCGAGTCGCTGAAGATCGTCCGGCAGGCGATGGACCGCCTGGAGCCGGGCCCGATCATGATCGCGGACAAGAAGATCGCGTGGCCCGCCCAGCTGGCCATCGGCGGCGACGGCCTCGGCAACTCGCTCGAGCACGTCGCGAAGATCATGGGCCAGTCCATGGAGGCCCTGATCCACCACTTCAAGCTGGTGACCGAGGGCTTCCGGGTGCCGGCGGGCCAGGTCTACGTGCCGATCGAGGCGCCCCGCGGCGAGCTCGGCGTGCACGCGGTCTCCGACGGCGGCACGCGCCCCTTCCGCGTGCACTACCGCGAGCCCAGCTTCGTCAATCTGCAGGCGATTCCGGCGATGGCCGAGGGCGGGCTGCTCGCCGACGTCATCGTGGGTGGCGCCTCGCTCGACCCCGTCATGGGTGGGTGTGATCGTTAATGGTGTTCAGTGAGCTCACGCGCGACCGTGCGCGGCAGATCATCGCGCGCTATCCCGAGGGCCGGTCGCGTTCGGCGCTGCTGCCTCTGCTGCACCTGGTGCAGTCCGAGGAGGGCTACGTCTCGCCGGACGGCATCTCGTTCTGCGCGGAGGTGCTCGGCCTGACCAAGGCCGAGGTCGGCGCGGTGGCGACGTTCTACACCATGTACAAGCGCAAGCCGACCGGCGACTGGCTGGTCAGCGTCTGCACCAACACCATGTGCGGCGTGCTCGGCGGCGACAAGGCCTACCAGGCGCTCAGCGACTACCTCGACGTCGGCCACGACGAGACCACTGCCGACGGCAAGATCACGCTGGAGCACGCGGAGTGCCTCGCCGCCTGCGACTACGCGCCGGTCATGACGGTCAACTACGAGTTCTTCGACCAGGTCAACGCGGACAGCGCGCTGACCCTGGTGAAGCAGCTGCAGAACGGTGAGCGCCCGCAGCCCACGCGCGGCACCCGGCTCTGCACGCTCAAGGAGATGGCGGTCCAGCTCGCCGGCTTCGCCGATGACCGCGGTGACGACGTCATCGCCGACGGCCCGGCCGGCGGCCCGACCCTCGCCGGCAACCGGCTCGCCGAGCGCTTCGGCATCGCCGTCCCGGGCTTCGACCCGGCGACACCGATCGCCAAGAAGGCGGAGACGCCGCCCCCCGCGGCGCCCGCGTCCACGCCGAAGCCCGCCTCGGACGCCAAGCCGGCCGGCGACGGACCGCTGCCGCAGAAGGAGGCGAAGGCCTGATGACGCTCGACTACCAGCCCTCGCAGGAGTCGCTGTCCAAGCTGACGCCGGTGCTCACCAAGCGCTGGCTGGCTCCCGACGCGTGGAAGATCGACGTCTACGAGCGGCTCGACGGCTACACCGGACTGCGCAAGGCGCTCAAGGCCCACCCCGACGAGCTGATCCAGCTGGTCAAGGACTCGGGCCTGCGCGGCCGCGGCGGCGCCGGCTTCCCGACCGGCATGAAGTGGGGCTTCATCCCGCAGAACGACGGCAAGCCGCACTACCTCGTGGTCAACGCCGACGAGGGCGAGCCGGGCACCTGCAAGGACCTGCCGCTCATGATGGCCGACCCGCACGCGCTGGTCGAAGGCGTGATCATCGCGTCGTATGCCATCCGGGCCAACTTCGCCGCGATCTACATCCGCGGCGAGGCGGTCCACGCGGCCCGGCGCCTGCGCGCCGCGGTCGAGCAGGCGTATGCGAAGGGCTACCTGGGCACCAACATCCTGGGCAGCGGCTTCGACCTGGACCTCGTCGTCCACAGTGGAGCCGGCGCGTACATCTGCGGCGAGGAGACCGCGCTGCTGGACTCCCTCGAGGGGTTCCGTGGCCAGCCCCGCCTCCGCCCGCCGTTCCCGGCCACGCACGGCCTCTACGCCTCGCCCACGGTCGTGAACAACGTGGAGACGATCGCGAGCGTGCCGTACATCGTGCTCGGCGGCTCGGCCTGGTTCCGCAGCATGGGCACCGAGAAGTCGCCGGGCCCGAAGATCTACTCGGTCTCCGGCCGGGTCAACAACCCGGGCCAGTTCGAGTGCGGCCTCGGCGTCACGCTGCGGCAGCTCATCGACCTGGCGGGCGGCATGCAGCCGGGCCACGAGCTGAAGTTCTGGACGCCGGGCGGCTCGTCGACGCCGATGCTGACCGACGAGCACCTCGACACGCCGATGGACTTCGAGGGCATGGCGGGCGTCGGCACGATGCTCGGCACCACCGCCGTCCAGGTCTTCTCCGACCAGGACGACATCGTCTACGCGACGTACCGGTGGATCGCCTTCTACCACCACGAGTCCTGCGGCAAGTGCACCCCGTGCCGCGAGGGCAACTACTGGATGGTGCGGATCCTGCACCGCATCCTCGCCGGCCAGGGCACCCATCGGGACCTCGACACCCTGCTGGACGCCTGCGACAACCTCCTGGGCCGCTCGTTCTGTGCACTCGGCGACGGCGCGACCAGCCCGGTGACGTCCTCGATCAAGTACTTCAAGCAGGACTACCTGGACTACATCGAGGGCCGCAAGGCGCCGATGTTCAAGGGCGAGCTGGTAGGAGCCCACTGATGACCGACGTGGTTCCCAAGGTCGACACGGTCAAGCTGACCATCGACGGCATCGAGGTCGAGGCACCCAAGGGCGCTCTCGTCATCCGCGTCGCCGAGCAGATGGGCATCTCGATCCCGCGCTTCTGCGACCACCCGCTGCTCGCCCCGGCCGGCGCCTGCCGCCAGTGCCTGGTCGACATCGAGGGCCAGCGCAAGCCGGTGGCGTCGTGCACGCAGCCGGTGGCCGAGGGCATGGTGGTGCACACCCAGGTGACCTCCGACGTGGCCAAGAAGGCACAGGAGGGCATCATGGAGTTCCTCCTGATCAACCACCCGCTCGACTGCCCGGTGTGCGACAAGGGCGGCGAGTGCCCGCTGCAGAACCAGGCGATGAGCAACGGCCAGGCCGAGTCGCGCTTCGTCGAGCACAAGCGGGAGTACCCGAAGCCGCTGCCGATCAGCACCCAGGTGCTGCTCGACCGTGAGCGGTGCGTGCTGTGCCAGCGCTGCACCCGGTTCTCCGACGAGATCGCCGGCGACAAGTTCATCGACCTGATGGAGCGCTCGTCCAACGAGCAGATCGGCGTCTTCCGGGGCGACCCCGACTCGCCGACCGCGGACGCGCCGTTCAACTCGTACTTCTCCGGCAACACCATCCAGATCTGCCCGGTCGGGGCGCTGACCAGCTCGCAGTACCGCTTCCGTGCCCGCCCCTTCGACCTGGTCTCCACGCCGAACGCGTGTGAGCACTGCGCGGCCGGCTGCGACCAGCGGGCCGACCACCGCCGTGGCAAGGTCATGCGCCGCCTGGCCGGCGACGACCCGGCGGTGAACGAGGAGTGGAACTGCGACAAGGGCCGCTTCGCGTTCCAGTACGTCAACGCCAACGACCGCCTGACCACCCCGCTGGTGCGCGACGCCAAGACCGGTGAGCTGCGCACGGCGAGCTGGCCCGAGGCGCTGTCGGTCGCCGCGGCCGGCCTGCGGGCCGCCAAGGACAACGGCGGCGTCGGCGTGCTCGCCGGCGGGCGAGTGACCCTCGAGGACGCCTACGCGTACTCGAAGTTCGCCCGCGTGGCCCTGGGCACCAACGACATCGACTTCCGCGCCCGGCCCCTGTCGGCGGAGGAGACCGAGTTCCTCGGCTCCCACGTCGTCGGCCGCGCCGACGTGACCTACGCCGACATCGAGCAGGCACCCGCGGTGGTCTTCGTCGGGCTGGAGCCCGAGGAAGAGTGCCCGATCATCTTCCTGCGGGCCCGCAAGACGTACCTCAAGCGCGGCCTGCCGAGCTTCGCGGTCGCGCCGTTCGTCAGCCGCGGGTTCGAGAAGCTCGGCACCACCGTGCTGCTCACCGCCCCGGGTGCCGAGGCGGAGGTGCTCGGCACGTCCGAGCAGCTGCGCGAGGCACTGTCGGCTGAAGGCGCGATCCTGTTCGTCGGCGAGCGGCTCGGCAACGTCGAGGGCGGCCTGTCCGCCGCGGCGCAGCTGGCCGAGTCGACCGGCGCGCGGCTCGCGTGGGTCCCGCGCCGGGCCGGCGACCGCGGCGCGGTCGAGGCCGGCGCCCTGCCGACGCTCCTGCCCGGCGGCCGCCCGGTCTTCGACCCGGCGGCGCGGGCCGAGCTCGCTCAGGCGTGGAACCTCGACGCGGGCGTGCTGCCCAGCGCCTCGGGCCGCGACACCGACGCGATCATCGCCGCCGCCCGCGAGGGCCGGCTCGGCGCGCTCGTCGTCGGCGGCGTCGACCCCAACGACCTGTCCGACCCGGCGGGGGCCGAGGAGGCCCTCGACAGGGTCGGTTTCGTGGTCAGCCTGGAGCTGCGCGCGAGCGCGGTGACCAAGCGGGCCGACGTGGTGTTCCCGGTCGCCGCGGCGGTCGAGAAGACCGGCTCGTACGTCAACTGGGAGGGCCGGGTCCGCCCGTTCGGCACCGTGCTCAAGACCCAGGCGATGAGCGACGCCCGCGTGCTCGACACGCTGGGCCGTGAACTGGGCGTCGACCTCGGCGTCAGCGACGTCGCCGCGGTGCGCACGCAGCTGGCCGGGCTCGCCTCGCTGCCGATGCCGGGCGCCGACGCGGTCGGCACGGGCGGCACGGCGCGCGGCGCGGCCCCGGCGGTCACGCCCGGCGCGGTCCGCCGGCTGGCGAGCGGCCAGGCCATCCTCGCCTCCTGGCACCACCTGATCGACAACGGCTCGCTGCAGGACGGCGACGGCCACCTGGCCGGCACGGCGCGCCCCGCGGTGGTCCGGATCTCCAAGAGCACCGCGTCTGACCTCGGTGTGGTCGACGGCGACGCGGTGACGGTCGGCACCGACCGGGGTGCGATCACCCTGCCGGCGCTCGTCACCGACATGGTCGACGGGGTCGTGTGGATCCCGACGAACTCACCAGGCTCGACGCTGCGCCGCACGCTCGGCGTGACGGAGGGTGCGCTGGTCGAGATCAGCACTGGGGGTGCAGCGAAGTGAACTACACCAACCTCGACCAGTTCGGCAAGGACCCGTGGTGGCTGGTGCTCGCGAAGGTGGTCATCATCTTCGCGTTCCTGGTCGTCATGACGCTCTTCGCCATCTGGTACGAGCGCCGGGTCGTCGCCCGGATGCAGGTCCGGCCCGGCCCGAACCGCAACGGCCCCTTCGGTCTGCTGCAGTCGCTCGCCGACGGCCTGAAGCTGGCGTTCAAGGAAGACATCATGCCGAAGATGGCCGACAAGGTCGTCTTCTTCTTCGCGCCGGTGATCTCCACGATCTGCGCGTTCACCGCCTTCTCGGTGATGCCGTTCGGCCCCACGGTGTCGGTCTTCGGCAACTGGACGCCGCTGCAGCTCACCGACATCCCGGTGGCCGTGCTGCTGGTGCTCGCCTGCTCGTCGATGGGCATCTACGGCATCGTGCTCGGTGGCTGGGCCTCCGGCTCGACGTACCCGCTGCTCGGTGGTCTCCGCTCGAGCGCCCAGATGATCTCGTACGAGGTGGCGATGGGCCTGTCCATCGTCTCCGTCTTCCTGGTCTCCGGCACCATGTCGACCTCGCAGATCGTCGAGGCCCAGGCCGGCAACGGCACGGTGAGCATCGGCGGCTGGACGTTCGACGCCCCGGCCTGGTACGCGATCCTGCTCATCCCGAGCTTCATCATCTACTTCACGTCCGCGGTCGGTGAGACCAACCGCGCGCCGTTCGACCTGCCCGAGGCCGAGTCCGAGCTGGTCGGTGGCTTCCACACCGAGTACTCGTCGCTGAAGTTCGCGCTGTTCTTCCTGGCCGAGTACATCAACATGGTCACCGTCTCGGGCCTGTGCGCCACGCTGTTCCTGGGCGGCTGGCGCGCCCCGTGGCCGATCTCGATCTGGGACGGCGCGAACACCGGCTGGTGGCCGGTGCTCTGGTTCACCATCAAGGTGCTGCTCCTGCTGTTCGTCTTCATCTGGCTGCGTGGCACGCTGCCGCGGCTGCGGTACGACCAGTTCATGCGCTTCGGCTGGAAGGTCCTGATCCCGGCCAACCTGGTCTGGATCCTGGCCCTGTCGGGCGTGCGCCTGCTCCAGAAGGACAACATCAGCACCGGCAGCCGGGTCGGCGTGATCATCGGGATCGTGGCGCTGGTGGTGCTGGTCCTGGTGATGGTCGGCATGCAGCGCGGCCGCAAGGACGTGCTCGCCGACGTCCCGAAGCCGGACCCCGGCGGTCGGGTCGGCGGCAAGGACGGCTTCCCGCTGCCGCCGATGAACCTCGAGGTGCCGCCGAGCCCCCGGGCCAAGCGCGTGATCGTCGAGCGGGAGCCCGTCTCGACCAGCAAGGAGAGCTGAGAGACATGAGCATCGGTGGGACTCTGAAGGGCTTCGGGGTCACCTTCTCGCACATGTTCAAGAAGGTGGTCACCGAGGAGTACCCGGAGAAGCGCAAGCCTCCGGCGCCGCGGTACCACGGACGCCACATCCTCAACCGCTGGCCGGACGGGCTCGAGAAGTGCATCGGCTGCGAGCTGTGCGCGTGGGCGTGCCCGGCGGACGCGATCTTCGTCGAGGGCGCCGACAACACCGACGACGCGCGCTTCTCGCCGGGTGAGCGCTACGCCCAGACGTACCAGATCAACTACGCCCGCTGCATCTTCTGCGGCCTGTGCATCGAGGCCTGCCCGACCCGCTCGCTCACCATGAGCAACGAGTACGAGCTGGCCCGGGACAACCGGCGGGACCTGATCTTCACCAAGGAGCAGCTGCTCGCGCCGCTGCTGCCGGGGATGGAGCGCCCGCCGCACGCCATGCGCCTCGGCGACACGGAGAAGGACTACTACGTCGGCGCGCTGGAGAACCCGGGCACCTCGGCCGGTGCCGAGCGCTACAAGGGAGTCCACTCGTGAACACCTCGCTGCAGCTGCTGGCCGCGGCCGGTGACGTGAAGGGCGGCGAGGCCGTCGCCTTCTGGATCCTCGCCCCGTTCGCGGTCATCGGCGCCATCGGCATGGTCTGGGCCCGCAACGCCGTCCACTCGGCGCTGTTCCTGGTGATCACCATGCTCTGTCTGGGCGTGTTCTACGTCCTGCAGGCCGGCCCGTTCATCGGCATGGTGCAGATCATCGTCTACACCGGCGCCATCATGATGCTGTTCCTCTTCGTGCTCATGCTGGTCGGCCGCGACTCGTCCGACTCGCTCATCGAGACACTGCGCGGGCAGCGGCTGGCCGCCATCGCCATGGGCGTCGGCCTCGCGCTGCTGCTCGGCATCGGGCTGTACCGCGCGCTCGGCGACAGCGCCCCGCAGGGCCTGACCGAGGCCAACGCGGCCGGCAACGTGATCGGCATCTCGCGTCTGCTGTTCACCAAGTACGTCTTCGTCTTCGAGGTCACCTCGGCGCTGCTGATCACGGCGGCGGTGGGCGCGATGATCCTGGCCCACATCGAGAAGCGCAAGGAAGACAAGATCAGCCAGCCGCAGCGCATGGTGGCGCGGTTCCGCCCGGGCAACTACCCGGCGCCGAAGCCCGGCCCCGGCGTGTTCGCCAGCTCCGACTCGGTGGCGACGCCGGCCCGCCTGCCCGACGGCACCCCGTCGGACCGCAGCATCTCCAAGATCCTCCCGACCCGGGAGTTGACGTCCGCCGACGTCGCACCAAAGGGGACCGAGAAGTGACTCCGACGTACTACATCGTCCTCGCGGCGATCCTGTTCACGATCGGCGCGGTGGGCGTGCTCATCCGGCGGAACGCGATCGTGCTGTTCATGTGCATCGAGTTGATGCTGAACGCGGCCAACCTCGCGCTGGTCACGTTCAGCCGGATCAACGGCACGCTCGACGGGCAGATCATGGCGTTCTTCGTCATGGTCGTGGCGGCGGCCGAGGTCGTCGTCGGCCTGGCGATCATCATGTCGATCTTCCGGACTCGACGCTCTGCCAGCGTCGACGACGCGAACCTGCTGAAGTACTAAGGAGCGGGTGGTGGAAGAAATCACCTACTCGGTGGCGACCGGGTGGCTGGGCTCGTTCTGGCTGCTCCCGACGATTCCACTGGCCAGCGCGGCGATCCTGCTGCTGCTCGGCAAGCGGGCCGACCGCTGGGGTCACTGGCTCGGCGTGCTCAGCGTCGCTGCGTCGTTCGTCCTCGGCCTCACCTACTTCTTCGCGCTGCGCGGGCTCGAGAACCGCAACGGCGTCGAGATCAAGCTCTGGAACTACATCGGCGTCGGGGACTTCCACGTCGACCTGGGCCTGCTCTTCGACCCGCTGTCGGCGATGTTCGTCTTGCTCATCACCGGCGTCGGTTCGCTGATCCACCTCTACGCGGTGGGTTACATGGCGCACGACCCGGGCCGGCGGAAGTTCTTCGGGTACTTCAATCTGTTCATCGCGGCGATGCTGTTGCTGGTCCTCGGCAACAACTACGTGATGCTGTACTTCGGCTGGGAGGGCGTGGGTCTCGCCTCCTACCTGCTGATCTCGTTCTGGTACCTGCGCCCGAGCGCGGCCACGGCCGGCAAGAAGGCATTCCTCATGAACCGCGTCGGTGACGCGGGATTCGCGATCGCGGTCTTCATGATGTTCGCCTACCTCGGCACGGTCGACTACGCCGAGGTCTTCAACGGCGCGAACAAGCTCAGCTCCGGCGTGGTCACCACGATGGCGCTCCTGCTGCTGCTCGGCGCGGCCGGCAAGTCCGGCCAGTTCCCGCTGCAGGCATGGTTGCCCGACGCCATGGAGGGCCCGACCCCGGTCTCGGCCCTGATCCACGCCGCGACGATGGTCACCGCCGGCGTCTACCTGATCGCCCGCTCGCGCCCGATCTTCGACCTGTCGCCCGACGCGCAGCTCGTCGTCGTCATCGTGGGCGCGCTGACGCTGCTGATCGGCTGCATCATCGGCTGCGCCAAGGACGACATCAAACGGGTCCTCGCCTGGTCGACGGTCAGCCAGATCGGCTACATGTTCCTCGGCGTCGGGCTCGGCGGCGCGGCCTACGCGCTCGCGCTGATCCACCTGCTCGCGCACGGCTTCTTCAAGGCCGGCATGTTCCTCGGCGCCGGTTCGGTCATGCACGGGATGAACGACCAGACCGACATCCGGCGGTTCGGCGGGCTTTGGAAGTACATGAAGATCACCTGGGTGACCTTCGGCCTCGGCTGGCTCGCGATCATCGGCTTCCCGTTCCTGTCCGGCTACTTCTCGAAGGAGCCGATCATCGCGGCGGCCTTCGAGCAGGAGGGCTGGCGCGGCTGGGTGTTCGGCGGGGCGGCGCTGCTCGGCGCCGGTCTCACCGCGTTCTACATGACCCGCCTGTTCTGGCTCACGTTCCACGGGCCGGAGCGGTGGACCGACGACATCAAGCACCCGCACGAGTCGCCGCCGGTCATGACGATCCCGCTGATCCTGCTCGCGATCGGCTCGGTCGGCGCCGGCTACCTGCTGTCGACCTCGGTGCCCGACTGGCTGACGCCGACCTTCGGCCACGAGGAGGAGGAAGTCGTCCACGGCGCCCTCGGCCACGTCGCCGTCACGTGGCTGTCGCTACTGCTGACGTTCGCCGGTGCCGGCCTCGCGATCCTGCTCTTCAACAAGGGCACGGCCAAGGAGGAGCAGCCGGCCGGCGTCCTCGTGACCGCCGCCCGCAACAACCTCTACACCGACACCTTCAACGAGGCGGTCTTCGAGGCGCCGGGCCGCTACCTGACCCGCGCCCTGGTCTACCTCGACAACCGCGGCATCGACGGGCTGGTCAACGGCCTCGCCGCAGGCGTCGGTGGCGGGTCCAGCCGACTACGCCGGGCCCAGACCGGGTTCGTGCGCTCCTATGCCATGTCCATCCTCGGTGGTGCGGTGCTCATCGTGGCCGCCACGCTCGCGGTGAGGTTCGGATGAGCCACTTCCCATACCTGACCGTCCTGACGGCCGCGCCGCTCGTCGGCGCGGCGGGGATCGCGTTCCTGCCCAAGGACAAGCCCGAGCTGGCCAAGCGCGTCGCGCTGGGCTGGTCGGTCGTCGTCCTGGCTCTGACCGTCGGACTGTGGACGCAGTTCGACGCCAACGGCGAGCGGTTCCAGCTGAAGGACTCGTGGACCTGGATCCCACAATGGGGCGCCAAGTTCACGTTCGCGATCGACGGCATCGCCCTGGTGATGATCGCCCTGATCGCGCTGCTCGTCCCGCTGGTCATCCTGGCGTCCTGGCACGACGCGGACCACAGCAAACGGTCGGTCCCGGCGTACTTTGCGCTGCTCCTGGCCCTCGAATGCACGATGATCGGCGTCTTCGCCGCGCAGGACGTGTTCCTGTTCTACGTGTTCTTCGAGGTCATGCTCGTGCCGATGTACTTCCTGATCGGCTCCTACGGCGGGCACCAGAAGCAGTACGCGGCGGTCAAGTTCTTCCTGTACTCGCTGCTCGGTGGCCTCTTCATGCTGGCCGCGGTGGTCGGGCTGTGGGTCGTCGGCGGTCACACCTTCGACTGGCAGTCCCTGGTCAACGCCGACTTCTCGGTGAACACCGAGCGCTGGCTGTTCCTCGGCTTCTTCGTCGCCTTCGCGATCAAGGCCCCGTTCTTCCCGTTCCACACCTGGCTGCCCGACGCCGGTGGCGCGGCCCCGGCCGGCGCTGCCGCACTGCTGGTCGGCGTGCTCGACAAGGTCGGCACGTTCGGGATTCTGCGGTACTGCCTGCCGCTGTTCCCCAACGCCTCGAAGTACTTCGCCTGGCTCGGGCTCACGCTCGCGCTCGTCGGCATCATCTACGGCGCGCTGGTTGCGATCGGCCAGCAGGACCTCAAGCGGCTGGTGTCGTACACGTCGATCGCCCACTTCGGCTTCATCGGCATCGGCATCTTCGCGTTCACGACCCAGGCCGGCACCGGCTCGGTGCTGTACATGGTCAACCACGGCCTCGCGACCGGCCTGCTCTTCCTGGTCGTCGGCATGCTGGTGGCCCGCCGCGGCAGCGCGCTGGTGACCGACTTCGGCGGCGCCGGCAAGGCGCTGCCGGTCCTCGCCGGGGTCTTCTTCATCGCCGGTCTCGCCTCGCTCGCGCTGCCGGGCACGTCGCCGTTCATCTCCGAGTTCCTGGTGCTGATCGGTACGTTCACGGTCAACAAGACCGTGGCCGTGATCGCGACCGCCGGCATCGTCCTCGCCGCCGGCTACGTGCTGTGGATGATCCAGCGGACCACCCAGGGCACGCCCAACCCGAAGCTGGCGGAGATCAAGGCGATGAGCCGCGACCTGTCGCTGCGCGAGGCCGTCGTCGTCGGGCCGCTGATCGCCCTGATCCTGCTGCTCGGCTTCTACCCGAAGCCGGTCATCGACGTGATCAACCCGGCGGTGAAGGCGACCATGCAGGACGTCGGCAAGACCGACCCGAAAGCCACCGCAGGCAACACGGAGGCCGGCAAGTGAACGACAGACTCCAACTGCCGCATCTGGACTACGCGGCGCTGGCGCCGATGCTGATCCTCTTCGGCGTCGCGTGCATCGGGGTGCTCGTCGAGGGCTTCGTGCCACGGCGGGTGCGGCACCGGGTCCAGCTGACCCTGGCCCTGCTCGGCCTGGTCGCGGCGCTCGTCATGGTCATCCGCCAGGGCAGCACCGCGGTCATCACCGCGCAGACCGCGGTCGCCGTCGACGGGCCGGGCCTGTTCTTATCCGGCGCGATCATCGTGCTCGGCATCGTCTCGCTGCTGCTGATCGGTGAGCGGACGCTGGAGCCGGGCGGCGCCTTCGTCGCCCAGGCGGCCATCACCGCCAACACCGACCGCGACCGGGAGCAGGCGCTGCGCGCCCACGGCGCGACCGAGGTGTTCCCGCTGACGATGTTCGCGCTCGGCGGCATGCTGCTGTTCTGCACCGCGAACGACCTGCTGACCATGTTCGTCGCGCTCGAGGTCTTCTCGCTGCCGCTCTACCTGCTCTGCGCGCTGGCCCGCCGCCGGCGGCTGCTGTCGCAGGAGGCCGCGATGAAGTACTTCCTCCTCGGCTCGTTCGCGTCGGCCTTCTTCCTGTTCGGCATCGCGCTCATCTACGGATACGCCGGCCAGGTCGACTTCAAGGCGATCGACACCGCGATCCAGGCGTCGCAGAACGACGACATCCTGCTGTACGTCGGCCTCGCCATGCTGGCGATCGGCCTGCTCTTCAAGGCCGCGGCCGTGCCGTTCCACGTGTGGACGCCCGACGTCTACCAGGGCGCGCCGACGCCGATCACCGCGCTCATGGCCGCCTGCACCAAGGTCGCCGCGTTCGGCGGGCTGCTCCGGCTGGTCTACGTCGGGTTCAAGGGCACCGAATGGACGATCCAGCCGGTGCTGGGCACTGTGGCCGTCATCACGATGATCATCGGCGCGATCCTGGCGGTCACCCAGACCGACATCAAGCGCCTCCTGGCCTACTCGTCGATCGCGAACGCGGGCTACCTGCTCGTCGGCGTCCTCGCACTGAACGAGCAGGGCCTGTCGAGCTCGATGTTCTACCTCGTGGCGTACGGCTTCACCGTCCTGGCCGCCTTCGGCGTGGTGACGCTCGTCCGCGACGCCGACGGCGAGGCGACCCACCTGTCCCGCTGGGCCGGGCTCGGGCGGCGCTCGCCGCTCTACGCCTCGCTGTTCACCTTCATCCTGCTGGCCTTCGCCGGCCTACCGCTGACCAGCGGTTTCACCGCCAAGTTCGGCGTCTTCGCCGCCGCCATCGACGGCGACCAGACCTGGCTGGTCATCGCCGGCGTGGTGAGCAGCGCCATCCTCGCCTTCCCCTACCTGCGGGTCGTGGTGATGATGTGGCTGTCGGAGCCGGGTGAGACGACGCCGGCCGTGTCCATCCCGGGTGCCATGACGGCCGCCGCGCTCGTCATCGGTGCGGTCGCTACGCTGGTGCTCGGCGTGGCACCGGGGGCACTGCTGGAAGTGACGCAGAACGCCGGTGCGTTCCTCAGATAAGAGCAAAACGACAGTGACGTCCCCGGTGGCCTCCCACGCGGGGACGTCCCTGTATCAGGCGCCCGTTGAGGGTATGGCATCGTTGGAGCTGTGGTGAGTACGGGAACCGTGCAGACGAGTGCCTCCGTCGGCTTGACCTTTGCCGATCCGGAGCTGGAGACCAGCGTCGCGGCGATCCTCCGGGACGTCGAGGCGGTGCTCATCGACGCCGTGCACAGCGCCAACCCGCTAGTGACCGAGGCGGCCCGCCACCTGGTCGACGCCGGCGGCAAGCGGTTCCGGCCGCTGCTCGTGGGCCTGGCCGCACACTTCGGCAGCGACCCCTCCAACGAGGACGTCGTCAAGGCCGGCGCGGTCGTCGAGCTCACCCACCTCGCCACCCTCTACCACGACGACGTCATGGACGAGGCGACCGTGCGCCGCGGGGCGCCCAGCGCGAACTCCCGCTGGGGCAACGCGCTCGCCATCCTGATCGGCGACTACCTGTTCGCCCGCGCCGCCGCCCTCGCCGCCGACCTCGGCATCGACGCGGTCAAGATCCAGGCGAGCACGTTCTCGCGCCTGGTCCACGGCCAGGTCGCCGAGACCGCCGGCCCGCTCGACGGCGAGGACGCGATCACGCACTACCTCCGCGTGATCTCGCAGAAGACCGGCTCCCTGATCTCGACCAGCGCACGCTTCGGCGGGATGTTCGGCGGCTGCCCGCCCGAGCAGACCGAGGCCCTGGCGACGTTCGCGGAGACGTTCGGCATCGCGTTCCAGCTCACCGACGACCTGATCGACATCGCCAGCGAGTCGACCCAGTCGGGCAAGACGCCGGGCACCGACCTGCGCGAGGGCGTGCCGACGCTGCCGGTGCTGTACGCGCTGGCCTCGACCGACGACGACGCTGCGTCCGTCCGCCTGCGCGAGATCCTGGCCGCCGGCCCGGTGACCGACGACGCCCTGCACGCCGAGGCCCTGGGCCTGCTGCGCGACTCCGCGGCGCTGAAGCAGGCCCGCGAGACCGTCCGCGGCTACGCCGACCGCGCTCGCGCGGCTCTGGCCCCGCTGCCGCACGTCCCGGCCCGGGCAGCGCTCGAGTCGCTCTGCGACTTCATCGCCGACCGCACCAACTGACGCCCGCGCGGCCTTGAGGCCGCGTTCCCTGGTTGGCCGTGGAAGTAGCGCTAGCTACCGAAGACTTCCACGGTCACCTTCGTCTCCACCACCGCAGCGACGGTCCGGTGTGGCCCGGGCGAGGCGCGCTCTTGGCGCGGGAGCGTCGCTCTCTGCCACGAGGGCCAATGCGGGCCTGAGCGGCGCGCGTTCCCGGTACGGCGCCGGGTGCCCTGAGCGGCGCTACGGGCGCCGGATGCGCGGGGTATCGCTCCGCTGCCACGAGGGGCCGGTGTGGGCCTGCGTGACGCGCGTTGCCGGTGCGGGCGCCGGGTTGCGGGCTTGTGCGTGTGGGAGTCCCTCCTTCGCTGTGAGGGGCCGTTGTGGGCCTGAGTGGCGCGTGTTCCCGGTAGAGCGCTGGCCGTGCGGGTGTGGGGTGGCCAGCGAGCTCGGCGGCGTCGGTCGTGCGCCGGCCCAAACCTGTCTCGACGCCACGCGGTGCTCCTGCTGGCGTCGTTGGCGGCCGGTTGGACCCTCACCCCGGGCGAGCTGCTCCCACTGGCGTCGGCGGAGTGGTCGTCCGTTGCCGGCTCGGACCTCACAGGTGAGTTACGTCCGTCGACGTGACTGCCTCATCAACGTACCCGCCGCCGCCAAATCGGCGAACGGCGCGACTACCGAGTGTGTGGGGCGCGCCAAGGTGTGGGGTGGGGCAGCGGCCGTCGTCGAGGCTGCCGTGCGCCGACGATACCGGTCCGGGCGGCCGCAACGTGCAGAGCGTCTTCTCCGCTTCTTCAGGCGAGCACTGGCCGTGAAGGTGTGGGCGTGGAAATTTCCGGATTGCCGCGACAACCGTCACATGCTGTTGCTAGGGGGCACTTTGCTCAATGCCATGTGGCGGCGGTACCCGGTCTGGCGACAAGTCGCGACGGGGTGATAACAGGCCGAAGCGGCGTTTTGGTGGCAGCGTTCCGACTACTCACTCGATTGGGCATTACTTACACAGACTCCTGCGACCGATGGTGATAGTTACTCAAGACTTCCGGCGTGTCGTGAGAGGTGCTGCACGATCGGGGTGTCCAGATTGGGCCATTCATCGCCATGTGTTGGCGCGTGGCATTCCCCCACCTCACCGCACAAATGATCAAAGTGTTCCCTTGACCCTCTCCAGTTTCATATGGTGTGACTCCAGTTACTGCTGCGGCTGGGGAGGGCGGCGGTGCGGGATCCACAGGCCGAACCCTCGGATCTCATCCGGAGCGTGTCGAGAGCACTGCGAGTGTTGGAGGCGGTAGGGCAATCACCTCGCGGTTTGACGGTCAAGCAGATCGCGAGGCGGTGCGAGTTCACCGTCGCTACCACCTATCACCTGGTGCGCACCCTTGCGTACGAGGGCTACGTCATTCGCCGCGAGAACGGCACGTACGTGGTCGGGCTGGAGATCGCCGACCGCTACCGCGAGCTGGTCCTGGCGTTCCGCGGTCCGAGCGCGGTCACCGACCGTCTGCGGCGGGCGGCGACCGAGACCGGCTACAGCCACTACCTGGGGCGCTTCATCGGCGGCCGCATCGCGGTCACGGCCTCGGCCGAGGGGCCGCGTACGCCGCCGTTCGACGACCTCGTGCCCGGCTACGACGAGGCTGCCCACGCAACCGCGCTCGGCAAGGCGCTGCTCGCGACGCTGAGCCCGGACCAGCGCTGGCGGTTCCTGAAGGAGTCCGGCATGGAGGCGTACACGTCGGCCACCCTCACGTCGCCCGAGGCGCTCGACTCCGACCTCGCCGCCGGCGAGCGGCGCGGCATGCAGATCGAGATCGGCCAGTTCCGGCAGGGTCTCGCGTGTGCCGCCGTCATGGTGATCAACGACCGGGACCCGGATCGGCGGGTCGTGCTCGCCTGCGCCATGCCGCCGGCCGAGCTGATGTCGTCGGCGAAGGTCGTCCGGACCCGTCTGCTGGCCACCGCGCACCACTTGGCGACGGTCCTCGCCGAGTAGGCCGCTACGGGACCTCGGGGCGTACCGGGCGCGGACGTCCGGCGCGGCCGGAGGTCGCGGGTCCTTGGGACGACGGCGATGGCAGCGTCTTCTCGGCGGGACGGATGTCGCGCCGAGAAGAGCGGTGTCTGGCGGGAGCGACGGTCGAGCCTTGCACGGACCCGAGCCATCTGAAGCCATGTCACATCCGCGACATGTGGTGTGCGGCTGAACCGCTCTGCGTATTAGTGCGTAGAAGCAGGTGGAAGGGATCGGAAACATCTTGAGGCGTGAGTAGAGACGATGCTGACCTGCTGAAGGCGCTCCATACGGAGCACGGAGACGCACTGTTCGCCCATGCCATGCGACTGACCGGCGGCGACCGTCAACGGGCCGAGGACCTGGTGCAGGAGACCCTGCTGCGGGCCTGGCAGCACCCCGAGGCGCTCGACCCGGCCCGTGGCTCGGTGCGGGCCTGGCTCTTCACCACCGCGCGGAACCTCGCCATCGACGCGTGGCGGCGGCGCACCGCGCGGGTCGGCGAGGTCTTCACCGACCAGCTGCCGGAAACTCCGGTGGTGGTCGACGAGACCGAGCGCGCGGTGGAGTCCTGGGTCATCGCCGAGGCGTTGTCGCGGCTTTCCCGACCGCACCGCGAGGTCCTGGTCGAGTGCTTCTACCAGGGGCGCTCGGTCGCCGAGGCGGCCGACCGGCTGGGCGTGCCGCCCGGCACGGTCAAGTCGCGGACCTACTACGCACTGCGTTCGCTGAAGGTCGTACTGGAGGAGTTGGGGGTGACGCAATGAGGTGTGAGCACCTCCATGACTCGGGTGTCTACGTGCTCGGGGCGCTGTCGCCGCCCGAGCGCGCGGCATACGAGCGGCATCTCGCGGACTGCGCGGAGTGCCGTGCGGAGGTGGCGGAGTTCGCCGACCTGCCGGGCCTGCTCGGGCGCCTGGACCGCACGACGGCTACGGGCGCGGTCGACGGGGCCGTCGACGGGGCCGTCGACGGGGCCAAGTGGGCCGGGCCGTCGTGGGCGGGGCCGGTGATGGAGGCTTCCGGCGAAACCAGCGGCCATCGAGCCGACCCCCTGCTGCCTCGGGTGCTTGACCGCGCGGCGCACCAGAAGCGGGCCGATCGGCGGCGTCGGCGGTGGCAGACCGTGGGTACCGCGCTCGTCGCGGCGTGCCTCGGCGTGGTGGGCGTCCTCGGCGTGCGGGCCGCGGGCGTGGGCCAGCCGGACACGCCGGAGTTCGTCGCGATGGAGGAGGTCGCCGAGTCGGTGCCGGTGACCGCGCGCCTGGCGCTCGAGCCCGCCGCCGACGGGACGGTGGTCCGCATGCAGTGCGCCTACAAGGGTGGCGGCTACGGCAAGTGGACGTACAAGCTCGTCGTCGTGCCGAAGTCCGGTCAGCCGGAGGAGATCGACTCGTGGACCGCCGGGTACGGCGACGAGTACGACCTCAAGGCCCGTACCAGCATCCCGCGCGCGGACATCGCGCGGGTCGAGATCCGCAAGGGCGACGACACGCCGCTGCTGGCGCTCGCCACCTAGGAAACGTTCGTCTCACTCACCGGGTGGGGGCGGTCGCCGTCGACACGACGGCGGCCGCCTCCTCTCGTTGCGCCGCCCGCGACCGGCGGGTCGCGCTGATCGCGTCCCAGGTGAAGATGCTCAGCGCGCACCAGACGATGACGAAGCCGGCGAGCCGGCCCGGGGGCAGCGCCTCGTGGAAGACGGCGACGCCCAGGATGAGCTGCAGCGTCGGGGTGAGGTACTGCAGGATGCCCAGGCCCGACAGCGGCACGCGGTTGGCGGCCTCGGCGAAGAGCAGCAGCGGCACGGCCGTGAGCAGGCCGCTGCCGGCGAGCAAGACCGTGTGCCACGTCGACACGGTGCCGAACGTCGACGATCCGTCGTTGGTCAGCCACCCGAGGTACACGATGGCGGGGAGCGTCAGGACCGCGGACTCCAGGAACAGCCCATCGGCCGCCGGCAGGCCGAGCCGCTTCTTGAACAGCCCGTAGCCGCCGAACGAGCCGGCCAGGGTGAGCGCCACCCACGGCAACCGTCCGTAGTCGATCGTGAGCACCACGACGGCCGCCGCGCCGATGCCGAGCGCGATCCACTGCAGGCGGCGGAGGCGTTCGCGCAGAACGAGCACGCCGAGCAGGATGACGACGAGGGGGTTGACGAAGTACCCCAGGGAAGCCTCGATGACGCGGTTGGTGTCGACGGCGTAGATGTAGACGCCCCAGTTCACGGCGATGAACACGGCCGCGGCCGCGATGCCGGCCATCCGCTTGCCGTCGCTGAGGATCGCCTTCAGCGGTCGCCAGCGCCACAGCGCGGTCAGCAGCAGCGCGACGGTCACGAGCGACCAGAGGATCCGGTGCGCGAGCACTTCCACGGCACCGGCCGGGCGCAGCGCCCGGAAGTACAGCGGGAAGACGCCCCACAGGACATTGGCGGTCAGGGCGGACAAATACCCTCGGCGCAGCGGATCCACGGCTCAACCGTAAGGGGTGGACGGCCGTCCACCCCTCACCGGGCTAGCGATAGTTCTGGTAGCCGCCGTACTGCTGGCGGGGCGGCGGCTGCGGACGGCGGTAGTCGTCCTTCTTCTTGCGGTCGCGGTCGCCGCCGTCGGGGATGAGGAAATTGATCAGCCAGCTGACGATGCCGATGAACAGCGCCCCGAGGATGGCCGTGGGCCAGAACTTGTCGACGTTGAACGCCAGATCCAGCCAGTCGGCGATCTTGCTGGTGAGCAGGAGCAGCGCCCCGTTCACGACGAGCGACACGAGCCCGAGCGTGAGCAGGTACGCCCAGCAGCCGATGGTCTTGATGACCGGACGCAGCACCGCGTTGACGATCCCGAAGATCGCTGCCACCGCGATGACCGTGAGCACCTTGCGCCCGGTGTCACCCTCGACGGTGATGCCGGGGATCACCAGCGTGGCCAGCCAGACCGTGAAAGCACTCACGGCGAGCCGGATGAGGATTCCCATGCGGGTGATCGTGCCATGGACAACCCCGCCCAGAACACCCCACTATCACCACTTCCCGAGCCGCTGCTCACCCTCGGGTGGTCCGCTTTCATGATCGAGGGGAGCAGGTGGCTGTCATGGCGACCAGAAGTTTCCCTTGATCATGGGGCTCGGGGTGGTGGGCGTCAGCGGTTTGCGACGTGGCCTTTGTGGCGGGGCGGGGCGAGGTTGGCCCAGCGGATCGACCGACCGGTGATGACGATCGCCAGCATGTCGGGGCCGACCTTCGGGAGCCAGGCTGCCGACTCGTGCAGGCCCAGGGCGTCGGCGGCGAGGATGGCCTGGGGTTCGGGGAGGGACTGGAGGAGTACCAGGTCGGACTCGTGCAGGGCCTCGACGTCGGAGGGCCTCAGGTGCGGGCGGGCCAGGAGGGTCGTGCGCCACGGGTGGGGTGCGGGCGCCGGGCCGCTGTCGAATACGACCAGTTGCGGGCGGGTCGGCGTCGGCGTTCGGAGGTTGGTGGCGCGGTCTACGACCGTGATCGAAGTCGGCCTGCCCGACTGGAGCAGCGGCGCCCAGGCCCTCGGGTCGGTGGACTGGATCACCACCTCGGCGCCGGTTGTGGCCGCTCGGGTGATCAGGAGCCGGGCGCAGCGGAGGGTGGCGATCAGCGTGACCCGGGTTGGGAGCCTGCGGAACAGGCGGATCGGGATCGGGGCGGCGTGGCGGTCGAGGCCGAGCACGACGCCGTCGCCACCCAGCGCCAGGTCCAGGCTCGTCGGGCCGGCATCGCTCTCGGCCGACTCGCCGGAGGACGCCGTCGCCGGGCCTGTCGGCGGTCGGTCGCCGGTCGGCGGGCGTCCGGTCCTTGAGCCGTGATCAGTCGCGTTCCGGCGGCGACGGTTGGGCAGGCCGCTGGGTAGGCGGTCACTGGCCAACAGGCGGTCGTCGGTCAGCAGGCCCGTGAGCGCGGCTGTCGGGCCGGTGGCGGCGGCGCCGAACGGCAGGGTCCTGGACAGGCCTTCCAGCCGGGTGCCAGCCAGGCGGTGGAGGCTCACGCCGGCCTGCCGTAGGGCCTCCTCTGCTTGACGTAAAGCCGCCGGTGTGTCGGCCGGGGCGGTCAGGCGGACGGCGGTCTCCACGGCCGGTGAGCGGGACGTGGCCGTCACCGCCAGCGTCGTGCTCGACGTCGGCAGGGCGCCGAGCTTCGTGAGCAGCGCGGCGTGGCCGGGGGACGTCAGGGCGAAGGCGGCGTGGTCGTGTGGGCCCAGTCGGACCGCCGAGCGGGTCTCGTGGAGTGGCGTCGGCGAATCCGGGGTGTAGCCCGCGGACTCCTCCACAGCCTCCAGCGCCGACGCCGTCGACAGCGCCTGGACCGGGACCTCGGCGCGCTGCAACTGGCGGGTCGCGCGCTTGACCGCCGCCAGTAGGGACTGCTCCAGGGTGGCGCGCGCGTAGCCGCCCGACCGGCGGGCCCGGACGGTGAGCAGGACGCGTCGGCGGGCCGGGACCCGGCCGCCCGTCAACGAGCGGTATGCGGCGTCCTCCGTCGGGGGCGTGACCGTGATCAGCAGCTGCACCCGGATCTCCGGAGCGTCGCCGGCCGTCGTCGGTAGCAGCGCCGCCGGCAAGGGCAGCGGGGGTAACGGCTCGCTCGCCAACGTCACCGGGTCACCCAGCTCCAGGACCGCGGCCAGGCCGTCTATGTCCTCCAGCACGGCGAGCTCCGTGCCGTCCAACGTCGTCGCGGTCAGGGCTCCGCCGGGATGGAGGTGCCTCAGCAGCGCCGCGGTGTCGTGCGGTGCCGGGCGGCGGCGGGACAGCGGGCGTGGGGTCAGCAGGGCCGCGGCGACCGGGACGGCCAGCAGGGGCCAGAGTGAGGCGGCCGCCCATGCCGCGGCCACGGCGGCCAGTGCCAGCTGGGCCGACACGATCTTCGTGCGCATCAATTACATCGCCCCCCACCGATGTTTTTCGGCGCCTATCGTATGTCCCCGGTACGACACTTTCGGAGGGCCGGATGGTGGCGCGGCAGGAGCAGGTGCAGTCGTACCAGTTCGGGGTGCAGCGAGTCGTGGCCGCGCTCGTCGCCAAGGAGAGCGACCCCGCGCAGCCGCCCTTTCGCCGGCTCGCCGGGGCCACGCTGGTCGGAGTGCTGCTGGCCGCGCTCGGCGTCGGTGGGGCGGCCGCGTACGCCCTGCTCCGGCCCGGCGACACGAGCGACTGGCGGGACGACAGGGCACTCATCGTCGAGCAGGAGTCCGGGGCGCTGTTCGTGTACCGGGAGCCGCAGCTCCACCCCGTGCTCAACCAGGCGTCCGCGTTGCTGCTGCTCAACACGCCCGACGCGCACACCGTCACGGTCAGCCGGGCGCGACTGCGGGGCGCGCCGCGCGGGGCGGTGCTCGGCATCCCCGGGGCGCCGGCGTCGTTGCCGCCGAAGGACAAGCTGCGCGGCGAGCCGTGGACGGTGTGCTCGACGCCCGGCGGGTCGGTGCTGTTCATCGGGAGCCGGCCGGGGAAGGGGCAGCCGCTCGGCGAGCGCGGGGTGCTCGCGACGAGTTCGGCGCATCAGGTGTACCTCATCTGGCGCAACCAGAAGCATCTCGTGCGTCAGCCGGGCACCCGCGCCCAGGTCAGCGTCGCGCAGGCGTTCCTGCACGCGATCCCGTCCGGGGCGGACGTCGACAGCGTGCCGCCGGCGACCGTGGACGATCCCCCGGCGACGATGTGCGTCGATGACGAGGTGACGATGGGGGTCAAGCTCCCCGACGTCTCCGCCGGCGTGTCCACCGCCGGGGGTGCGCTCGCCGACACCGTCGTCGTGCCGGCCGGCGGCGGGGCGCTGGTGCGCACCGACACCGGGGTGCTCAGCCTGGTCACCGACCTCGGGCGGCGCCACGCCGTGCCGGACGACGGCGTGCTGCCCGCGCTCGGGTACGCCGATGCGGAGCCCGTCACCGTGCCTGCGGCGCTGCTCGGGCTGCTGCCGGCCGGGCCTGCGCTCGATCCGGCCCTGGCCGGCCGGTCTCAGTAGTTGGTCAGTACCAGATCCGCGGAGTCGCGGGCAGCCGCGCGGAGGTTGATGTCCCGTCGCGTCGCCATCCGCATTGCGGTGAAGTCCCGGTAGATGCGGCGGGTCGCGTCCGTGTCGCTGTTGGTCATCGTCAGGAGCACGCCGCGGGCCGACGCCTCGCGCATCGCGTCGGCCAGGCGCTCGTGGTCGGCCTCGTGGAACTGGCCCGGCGTGTACCGCTTGAAGTCCGCGAACCCGCCCTCCGGCAGGTACGGCGGGTCGAGGAACACCCAGTCGCCGGCCGTCGCCTCCCGCAGCGGCTCGGTGAAGTCGCAGCGGCGGATGTCGACACCGATCAACGCCTTGGAGGCGGCGAGCAGCGTCTCGCGGTTGTAGTACGGGCGATCGTAGGCGCCGTACGGGACGTTGAAGCCGCCCCGCCGGTTCACCCGCCACAGGCCACGGAACGCCGTCTTGTTCAGGTAGATGACCCGCGCGGCGCGGCCGACGTCGTCGAGGCGGTCGGGCTGCTGGGCGCGGACGCGGGCGAACTGCTCCGGCGTGTTCGGCAGGGTGTCGAGGCGCGCCATGACCGCCTCGGGGTCGGCGGCGACGGAGCGGAAGCAGGCCACCAGCTCGGGATTGGCGTCGGACAGGACGGCCTTGGCCGGGCGCAGCTCGAAGAACACGGCCGCGCTGCCCATGAACGGCTCCCAGTAGCGGCCGGTGAACGGGGGCGCCATCGCCACCAGGCGGGCCGCGTAGCGGGTCTTCCCGCCGGCCCACTTGATGAACGACCGGCCCTCCGCCACGCCGACATCCTAAGTTATCCACAGGCTCGGAAAGGGTCTGGTGAGTGCGCGGCTACGGCCAGTACGGTCCTCGCATCGATCGGAATCGAGGAATGGGGGTATCGATGGCGCAGACCACACAGGCGCAGCAGGCCGAGCTCAATGCCGCAGCGCAGCGGTTCGAGCAGGTCAACGGGGAGTTGCAGGGCATGCTCTCCACGCTCATGCGCGAGCTTGAGGTCACCCGCGGCGGCTGGCAGGGGGCCGGTGGGCGGTCGTTCGAGGCCGTCAAGCAGGCGTGGCGGATCGACCAGGAGGCGCTCCACAAGAACCTGCTCGAGACCGCGGCCGGGCTCAGGTCCGCGGGGCGGAACTACGCCGCGGCCGACATCGAGGCCGATGACCGTCTGCGGCGCGTGGCGCGCACCGACCTGTCCGCGCTCGGCTGAATCCGGAGGCTGCCATGGACGACATGCTCGTGGTCAACTTCGGCGCGATGGATCACGCCGGTCAGTCGATCCAGACCGCGCTCAACACGCTCAACGCGCGGCTCGACGAGGTCTCCCAGCTCGGGCGGCGGCTGACGAGCGGCTGGCAGGGGGAGGCCCGGGAGGCGTACGCGGCCCGGCAGGCCGGTTGGGAACGCGCCGGCAACGACCTGGCGCTCATGCTCAAGGACATCAAGCTCGCCCTGGACGAGTCGATGCAGCGGTACCTCGAGACCGAGCACCGCAACCGTCAGCTCTTCCCTGGCGCGCGCTGAACGCCGGGGCGCCAGCGGCGGCGCCGGGCCCGCGGCAGCGCGATCACCGTCGCCACCAGCAGGAGCGTGGCCGCCAGCAGTGCACCGGCCAGCGGTAGTGGCCCGGGCGGGCCGACCCCCGCCGCCGGGCGGGCCGCCGGCCCGACCACCGTCGGCGGCCTGGTGCCGGGGCCGGACACCTCCGTCAGCGCGCGCAGCGGGTTGAGCCGGCCGGCGCCGTAGCCCTCGGCCCCGCCGCCGTCGGCCGTCGCCCGTAGCTGCTCGCCGACCTCGCGGGCCGTGAGCTCGGGACGGTACTGCAGGAGCAGCGCCGCCGTCGCGGACACGAACGGTGTCGCGAAGCTCGTGCCGTCGCCCGCCCGCAGGCCCTCCGGCGGGACCGTGCTCACGATCCCGGCTCCCGGCGCGACCAGGTCCACATAGTCCCCGGCCTGCGACGACGGCAGGCGCCGGCCGGCCTCGTCGACGGCGCCGACCCCGATGACCCCGTCGTACGCGGCCGGGTAGGGCACCGGGTTGCCCTCCGCGAACCGGTTGCCGGCCGCCGCGACCACGACCACGTCGCGCGCCACCGCGAAGGCGACGGCCGCGCGGACGGCCGGGTCGTCGCGGTACGAGACCAGGGACAGGTTGATCACGCGGGCGCCGCGCTCGACCGCCTCGCGGATCGCGGCGGCCAGGTCGGCGGCGGTGCCCCGGCGGCCGGCCGTGGCCCCGTTCTCCAGCTCGACCAGTTCGCTCACTCGCAGTGCGAGGATCGTCGCGCCCGGTGCCAGGCCGCGGAACGCGACCCCATCCGTGGGACGGGCGGCGATGATTCCGGCCACAGCGGTACCGTGGCCGACGCAATCCAGCCGGGAAAGGCCGCCGTCGAGGTGGTCGGGGCCGGGCTCGACGGCGCCGCGCAGCTGGGGGTGGCCGGAGTCCACGCCGGAGTCGATCACGGCGATCATCACTCCGTGGCCGTCGGCCAGTCGGCCGAGCGTCCCTTGGTCGTACCGCTGCTGCACCGACGCCGTTCCGGACGGTCCCGGGCGGCTGGAAGCGCTCGGGCAGGCGGTCGGGGCGTGGGCGCCGGCGGGTGGGGCCATGAGGCACGCAGCCGCGCTGAGCAGGGCGGCCGAACCGGACATTCGGCGCCCCCGCGGCATGAGCCGATCGTAGGTGCTGGTCGCGCTCCACCACAGACCTCGTGCTGATGCCGCGAATGAGACAGCGTTGTGAGCGAGCGCCGGGGGATCGCTATGCTGGCCGCAGCGCTTGCCCGCGTCGCTCCCCTCGAATTGCCGTGGCCATATAGGTTAGGTTTCGGCGACGCGGCGGTTTCGAGCCCGACAAGGGGGGTGGCCGTGACCGAGTGGGAGCCGGCCACCGAGGCCGAGGTTGCCATGCGTGATGCCCTGCGCGCGAACGACCAGGAGCAGTACTTCCGCATCCTCGCGCGCACCGACGTGCTGCTGCCGATCGCGCCCGACGCGCCGCAGCAGATCGGGCCCGGCGATGCCGGCTGGGGCACATGGACGACCGACGGCCGCACGCACGTGCTCGCGTTCACCTCGCCGGGCGCGCTGCACGAGTGCCTGGCCGGGCACCCCGGCACCCACCGGCGCGTGCCGTTCCGCGACCTCGCGACCATCTGGCCCAACGTCGACTGGTGGCTCGCGGTCAATCCCGGCCTTCCCATCGAGGGGTATCTCCCGAGCTGGTTCGTCACCCAGATCAGCCGCGGTGACACGCGCCTCCCGGGTCGCACGCTCGGCGCCCGGGCGCGCATGGAGCAGGCGACCAACCGCACCCGCGCCGTCGCCCAGGTCCCGCTGCGCTCCGTGCCCAACCAGCCGGCCCCGACGCCGATCGAGCGCCAGCGCATGAAGGCCGCCGAGCAGCCGCCCCCGCCACCTCCGGCGCCCGCGTCCGTCCCGCCGGCCGTGCCGCCACGCCGCGAGGTGCCGCCGCCGGATGTGGCTCCACCGGGCGCCTTCCTGCCCACGCGGGCTGACCGTCCCGTGAACTTCGACCGGACGATGGGTGCTCGTTCGGTACCGCAGCCGCCACCCCAGGCGCCCGTCTCGCCTCCGGCCGACAGTCCGGCGCGCGGGCGGGCGACCTTCCCGCGCCGCGGGCTGTTCGACGACGAGGATCACCGGTCGATCGACGTGCCCGGGGAGAAGGAGCTGTTCGCCGACCTGCCGCGGCGGCCGGGCGGGGAGGGTGACCTTCCGCGCCGGCCCGGTGCCGGTGAGGGTGGGCTGCATTCCGGCGGGTTGCCTTCGCGTACGCCCGGATCGTCTGACTCGCCCCGGTTTGCCGGCTCGTCAGGGCCGTCAGGGTCGTCCGGGCCGGCGGGGGCGTCTGGGTCGTCGGGCGAGGAAGCGGACCTGCGGCGGTACTGGCCTCGCCGGGATCCGGCGCGGAGCCTCGGCGAGGTGTATACGGAGCATGCCGAGCCGGTGCTGCCCGCCGCTTGGCAGCCGCCGCCGGACCTGCCGAACCTGGGTGGGCCACCGTTGCCGACCCGCCAGCCTCAGGCGCAGCCGCCGGCCGCCTTCCGGTCGGGGGAACCGCCGCTACCGTCTCGACCTGCCGAGCCGCCGCTGCCGTCGCGTCCTGCCGAGGGCTCGCGGCCCTCGGAGAGCGGGCTGTTCGGGGCCCGGTCCGGTGAGGACCGGCCGTTCGGGGCGGGTGGGCGGCTGCCTGGTCGTCCGTCGACGCTTGGCAGCGGTGGTCCGCTGCCGCCGCGGCCGGCCGCTCAGCCGGTGCCGGGGGAGGGTGGCGGTCCGCTGCCGTCCCGCTCCGAGGGTGGTTCGCTGCCGCCGCGTCCCGGGTTTGGCGACGGTGGTTCGCTGCCGTCCCGTCCGGGTCTTGGTGAAGGCGACCCGCTGCCGTTCCGGCCCGAAAGCGGTTCGCTGCCGTTCCGTTCCGAAGGTGGTTCCCTGCCGCCGCGCTCCGCTCCTGGTGAGAGTGGTTCGCTGCCGTCCCGGCCTGGCTTCGGTGAAGCTGGTGCGGCCTCGGCGCGGCCGGGTGACGACGGTGATCGCGGGTTCGGTGCGGGGGGCGCGTTCGTGCCCCGGCAGGCCGAAGACGGTGATCGTGGGTTCGGGGCGTCCCGCGGTGGGCTGCCCTCGCGGTCGGCGCGGGGCGAGGACGCGCTGGCGGCCGGAGGGTTCTTCGGGGCCGGCGCAGAGGCGCCGGCGAGCGAGCAGACGCAGCCGATCGGATGGAACGGCCCGGGCGACGCACGGCCCTCCAGCCTCGCCAAGCCCGCCGGCCGCGCGCCCGAGGGGCGGCCGGCCGACGAGCTGCTGCCGTTCGAGCGGCCGGTGTTCGACCGGCCCGGGTTCAACCGGCTCGACATCGAGCAGCCAGAGGTTGACGAACCGGCGAAGCCGGCGGACTTCGGGGAGGTGGCGTCGCGGGCTCGGGCCGCCGGGTTCGTCGACAGCGACCTCGATCAGCATCCGTTCTTCGCCGACGAGCCCGACCTTCCGCGGGTCGAGGGCCAGTCGTCGTTCTTCTCGCCGCCGATGCCGGACGCCGAGCCTGAGCGCGGCGACAGCGGGGCGTTCGGTTTCGGGGACCTTCCGCCGCGCGGCGGGCAACCGCCGGCCGCCGCCCAGGTGCCAGCGCACCTCGCCGAGCCGCCTGCGGTGCCTGCGCACCTTGCCGAGTCCGCGGGCCTGCCGTCGCGCCTCGCGGAGCCGCCGGACGTGCCTGCGCACCTCGCCGGGCCGTCGGGCCTGCCGTCCCGTCTTGCCGAGCCACCCGCGGTGCCGCCGCATCTTGCCGAGTCCTCGGGCTTGCCGTCGAGTCTTGCCGAGCCGCCGAGGTACCTTGGGCAGCAGCCCGAAGATCAGCCGTCCCGTTTTGGTGAGCCGTCGGCCGGGTCGTCGTATTTCGCGGATTCGCCGATCGACCAGCCCCCGGCCGAGGAGCCGCCGTACTTTGCGGAAACCTCCGCCCCGGAGCAGCGGGAGAGCGGGTCGTTCTTCTCGTCCGGGAGCGACTCAAGCTTCTTCGGCAACGGCGGCGAGTCGGGGGCGTCGGGCGGCGGGTCGCTGTTCGGCAGCCGTCGTGAGCCGGCGGCCGATGCGGAGCTGGACGGGCCCACGGAGCCGGTCGAGTACCCGGGGCAGGTCTCCTTCGCCTCCGGGGTCGACACCCTCGCCCACAGCGGTGCCGACGGTGACGGCGACTGGCGGGATCCCTCGCCCGAGCTGCGGTCCTTCTTCGAGGCCGGGGCCACCGAGCGCGCGCAGCTGGTGCAGGAGGAGCCGGAGGCGCCGAGCCGGCCGGGCGAGCCCGTGTACGAGCCCGAGATCGTCGACAGTGCCCCCGTGCGGCTGCACGGGGAGATCGTCGACGCCGAGGTGGTCGTCCCGAGTACCGACTCCGACACCGGCAGCTGGCCCGTCGGGTCCTGGCAGGCGAACGCCTGGCGGCAGACCGCGCCCCAAGAGACCCCCTGGGAGGAGCCCGCCCCGGTCGTCCGACCCGAGCCCGAGCCCTTCGCGGAATGGCAGGCCCGGCCCGCGTCGCCGCCCGTGGTCGAGTGGCAACCCGAGCCGGAACCGATCGCGGAGTGGCAGCCTCAGCCCGCGTCGCCGCCGGTGGTCGAGTGGCAGCCCGAGCCGGAACCGGTCGCGGAGTGGCAGCCCCAGTCCGCGTCGCCGCCGGTGGTCGAGTGGCAGCCCGAGCCCGAGCCGGTCGCCGAGTGGCAGCCTCAGCCCGCCGCCGACTGGCAGACCCCGGAACAGGAGCCGCCGGCCGCGAGCCCCGCCCCGGCGAGCAGCCCCGCGGCGGCCGAGCGGGAGACCGCGCCCAAGCGGCCCGACCCGGCCGCCATCGCGAACTTCCAGTCCGCCAACAGCACCGAGCAGGACCTCTTCGAGGCCGTCCAGGCCAACAGCACCGACCGGTTCCTCTCGACCCTGCTGCTGGCGAAGGTGCTCGTGCCCTACTGGGACGGCGAAGGCTCCGTCGAGCCGCAGAACTGGCGCACCGAGCACATGAACGGCGTGCCCCACCTGGTCGTGTTCTCGTCGCAGGACCGGATGGAGGACCGGCTCGGCGAGGACGCGCTCGGCAGCTGGATCAAGTTCACCCGCCTGATCCGCCACTGGCCGCCGGGCGACCAGCTCGCGTTCGCGATCAACCCCGAGTCGCCGGCGGGGGCGGTCCTGCCCGGCTCCGAGGTCATCCAGCTCGCCACCTGGGCGGCCGAGATGGGGCTCGGTGTCGACGAGCCCGAGGAGTCGAAGGCATCGTCGAAGCCGCACGAGGCCGCCCAGCCGCGGCCCGCGTTCGAGCCGCCGGCGTCCGGTGGGCAGCTGGTCATGCAGAAGCCGATCTCGCCCGAGCAGCTCAGCTACTACCTGGAGCGCAACTACGACCGGGTCTCCGGGTTCGTGCACCGCGCCGGCGAGGTCGCCCACCTCCAGACGCCCGAGCAGCTGTACAACGCGCTCGGCCTGGGCTACGCGGGGTCGAGCTTCAAGCCCGACGCCGACGAGTCCTACGTGCTGCGCTGGATCGCCTACCGCGGTGATCTCTACCGTATCCCGTACGGCGGGTCGTCGCAGGAGGCCATGCGGGCCATGGAGGGCTGGGTCATCGAGCGCCCGCCGTTCCGCGGCAACGGGTTCGCGCCGAGCGAGACCAGCGACGTGATCGCCGAGTTCAAGGTCGACAGCGCCCGGCTGCCGCACGACGCCGAGCTCTGGCGGCTGCGCCGGGACGGCCGGCAGGAGCTCATCGCGCGGCTCGACGCCGACGGCCCCAACTGGCGCAAGGGCGGCGCGCTGTGATCCGCGACGGCTACGCGGCCCGGTGGCGGGGCGCCGAGTACGAGGCCAGCCCGGACGGCGACGACGTCCGCCTGTACCGGCCCGATCAGGCCGACGGGTTCGACGAGGTGCGGCCCGGGCGGTACCGCAGAATCGTCGCGCTGAACGAGGTCGACGAGCTCGTGTACGTGCGTACCACCTGCTTCTGGCGCGGTCAGCCGTTCATCGTGCTGGGGGAGCACGACGGGTGGCTGCGCGTGGAGTACACCGGCGGGCGCGCGCCGGTCGCCGCGGAGCTCAACCTGGAGGAGTTCGACTACGGCGTGTACCAGGGCTGGGCGCCCCGGGCCGAGGTCTCCGAGCTGCGCGAACAGCGCGTCTAGGACGTTCTACAGCCCCTTCACCCAGCGCAGGATCTCGCCGGTGACCAGCTCCGGCTGCTCCAGGTGCGGGAAGTGGGAGGCGTCGGGGAGCAGCCGCCACTCGTACTCCGCGAGGACGTAGCGCCCGGATCCCTGCGCGGTCCTCGGCAGTACCGCCGGATCCAACGCCCCGTGCAGCTGCAGCGTGGGCGCGGTCAGCGGCTGCTGGAGCAGCTTGACGAAGCGGTAGCCCTGCAGGCGCAGCGTCGCCCGCACGGCCCACCGGTAGGTCTCCAGCGCGCAGAACGCGGCCTGCGGGATGCGCATCGCCTCGCGGCAGGTGCGCTCGTAGTCGGAAAATGCCTCGCTAGCTACCCAATCGGGTGAACCCCACATCCGTAAGTAATCACCCACGAGTGCCGCATTGTCGCGGGTCAGGATGTGCTCGAAGCGCGGCACCTGGAACCGCAGCACCGGCTTCGCGGCGGCCAGCTGTCCGCGCGGGTCGGTGGCGAGCGCCGCGCGCAGCCGGAGCGGGTGGGCGGCGCCGAGCACGATCAGCCGGCGGACCAGCTTCGGGTGGAACGCGGCGGTCGTCCAGCCGATCATGCCGCCGTAGCCGGCGCCGACCAGGAACGCGCTGCGCTCGCCGAGGGCGCGGATGAGACCCGCCACATCACCCGCCATCGTGTACCCGTCGTAACCGCGCGGTGGCTTGTCGCTCGCGCCGTAGCCCCGCAGGTCGATGGCGACCGCGCGGAAGCCGGCGTCGGCGACCGCGGCGAGCTGGTGGTGCCAGGCGTACCAGAACTCGGGGAAGCCGTGCAGGAACAGCACCATCGGGCCGGTGCCAGCCTCCACGACGTGGAACCTCGTGCCGTTGGCGCTGACGAACCGGTGTGACCACGGCCCGTCGATCATGACGCAGGAGTCGTCGACCGCGGGGTTCATGTCGCTCAGCGTAGGGCCTGTTCAGCGCGGACCGGCCCATTGTCATGTGATCTTGGCCAAACTACCGCGTCATGAACTGGTCCTGGTTGTTGGCGCCGTCGAGGTCGGGAGCCGTCGTGCCGTCCGGCAGCCGGGCGTCGATGCGGACCGACTCGGTGAATCCGCCGCCGTGGACCGCGCCGTGCCGGAACTCGAACGTCATCTCGCGGGTGGCGCCGGGTGCGGGCGGGGTGACCGGGCACCGGGCCGTCTGCGGGTCGGTGAACGTGCAGCCGTTCCAGCCGGTCAGGCCGCTGTACAGCTCGGTGGTCAGGTAGATGTCACCGCTCATGTGGAACGTGATGACCGCCTTCTGGGGCGTCCCGCCCCGGTGGTTGCGGATCGTCACGGTCACGGTGCCGTACGCGGACTGGTTGCTGTCGGGCGTGCCCCAGACCAGGTCGGTCGCGGTGACCGAGAGATCGGCGACGTTCGGGTTGGGCGGGAACGACCTGGGCCCGTCGACCTGCTGGAACGCCGTGCCGGACCAGGTGTACGAGCGCCATTGGTGCTGCGGCAGTTGCTCGGACTCGCCGCAGCAGCCCCGGTAGTCGCCCAGCTCGACCTGCACCTGGGCGCCGGAGGCCGCGACGTCGAACAGCGCCTTGACGGCGCCGCCGGTGCGCACGACCCGGCCGACCGTGGTGACCGCGCCGGACGAGTCCCGGTCGAAGACCACGACCTGCCCGGCGGCCTCGCCTCCGGTGCAGCTCAACAGGGCCGCGGTCTCCGCAGACCCGTCACCGTCGACGTCCGGGTACACCAGCTTCTCGATCTTGACGGTCCATGTCCCGGATCGGGTCGACTCGCCGTGGAAGGTGAACCGGCCGGACGGGCAGCCGTCCTGCGACCAGGCCGGCAGGTCGACCGTCGCGGCGGCCAGCTCCTCGCGGCTCATCCGGCCGTACGCCGACTCGCTTGCGGACGGCGGCGCTGCCGAGGGCGACGTTGCGGAGGCGGACGCGGACGCCGCCGGTGGCGTCGACGCGTCGTTCGACGTGCTCGGGTCGACCGCGCGTTCCGCGGGCGCACCGAGCAGTGCGTAGCTGCCCAGCCCGGCGGCCACCAGCGTCGCGGCGACGGTGACGACCCGGTTGCGACGCCGGCGACGGCGGACCATGGTGTGCACGGCGGCCGAGCCCGGAGGCATGACCCGCGGCGCGAACTCGGCGTGGAAGTCGTCGAGCGCGTCCTGCAGCCCGCGGGGCGTTTCACGCTCGGGCATCGTCGTCCTCTTTCCACGTGTCCGACAGCTGCTCGGCCAGCATCTTGCGGGTCCGGTGCAGCCACGACTTCACCGTGTTCTCGGCGACCTGCTCCTGGCTGGCGATGTCCGCGATGGACAGATCGCCGATGTAGTACAGGATGAAGACCCGGCGCGCGTTCGCCGGCACGGTTGCCAGCGCGCGGATCAGGTCCACGCGATCCGGCGTCGGCCCGTCGGTGACCTGGGGCCGGAGGTGGGCGAACGCGGCGAGCGCTCGGCGCGCCTGCCGGAACCGGTTCTTGGCGAGGTTCCAGGCGACCCGGCGCACCCAGGCGCCCGGGTTGTCGTACAGCACGATCGTGCTCCACCGCGGCAGCGCCCGGCAGAACGCCTCCTGTACCAGATCCTGGGCATAGGCCAGGTCACCCGTGTACGCGCAGAGCTGCAGCGTCAACGAGTGGAAGTTGGCGGCGTAGAACTCGTCGAAGCCGGCACTGGCCGAGGCCGTCGAGGCTGCGGTATTCAAATCGTGTCCTTCAAGAGGCGCACGGCGGCGGGCCCCCCGTCGGTGCCCACCGCCACATCGCTCGCAGCGCTCAGTTCACGTGGACGGTACTGGTCGTCGCGTTGTCGGCCGGGTTCGCGTCCGCGATGGCGGACAGGCTCCGCATCGCGGTGACCGACACGGTCAGCTGCGCACCGTCCGCGGGCGGCTGGCTGGTCCAGATCATGATCGTGACCACCCGCTGCGCGCCTTTCCCGACCGGCTCGATCCGGCACGGCCACTCGGGGCTGCCGAAGCAGCCGATCGGCTGGCCGACCACCCGCGGCGTGCCGGCGACCCCGGCCAACGCGATGCCGACCTCGTCGTGATCCGCGTCGGTGCCCCCGCTCACGGTGACCACCAGCTCACCGGTGTACGTGCCGTCGCCGTTCGAGGTGAACGTCGTCGGCCCGGCCTGCACGGACAGGTCCGGCGTCGGGGCCGGCTGGTAGGTGCCCGGCTCGACACCGGAGCCGGTGCCCCGCAACCTGGCCCGGAACTGGGCCCGGTTGTTCGACGGCGAGGCATCGGCCGGTCCGCCGACGTTCTCGACCGCGATCGTCGCCGGCTCGCTGAGGCGGCTCTTCGCCTGCGGTCCGGCCAGCGAGGTGAACCTGATGCGCAGGTCGCGCACCTCGCCGTTGGTCATCCCGCCCATCAGGACGCACCGCAGCGCCCGGGCACCGTACGCGGCGTCCGGCAAGCAGGTCTGCAGTTGCAGGGCCTCCTCGCCGGCGAACCGGATGCCCGCCGGCTGAGCCACGATCACGTCCACCGAGGCCGCCGCCTGGCCGCGGTACTTCAGCCGCACCGGCAACACCCCCGCGTAGCCGCCGCCCTCCGCAAGCGTCAGCTGCGCGGTGCCCGCCGAAACCGTGAGGTCGGACGCCGGTGGTTCGCCGGCCGCTGCCGGGCCGGCGAACGCGAGCGCTCCTACGGTGGCGCCGACCGCGAGCGCCACTTTTGTGAGTCGCAACACTGCTCCTCCTTGTCGTTGACTGACGCGCCATACACACCGCAGCGAAGGGTCCCGTTGCGGCGAGAAGTGACGGCTACCCGACAGCTCCACGTGGTTCGCGGGCAGCCCCGGTCAAGCGGTCGAGGGTCGCGGACAGGGCGTCGTCACGCTTAGCGTGCTCGCATGAGCCTTCCGTTGCCGCTGGTCGTCGTGTCGGGCACGCCGGGTGAGTGTGGTGTCGCCTACGGCAAAGCGGCGGCCGACCTCATCGGGCTGAACACGGCGAACTATCTGGAGCGATTCGCGTCATTCGCCGGTCTCGATCGCTCGACGGTACGGCGGTACGGCGTGTTGTTCCGGGAGGCGTCCCACGAGCACGCGCCGCGGGTCGCGGACATGCTCGACGGCGTGGCCGAGGGTGCCGACGTCGACGTGAACGAGATCTACGCGCTGAACGGCCGGTCGGAGCTGATGTACGCCGGGACGGAGTGCACGGCGATCGGGGTGCTCGATACACGCACCGTCACCGGCCACACACTCCTCGCCCAGAACTGGGACTGGCATCCGGCGCAGCGCCCGTACAGCCTCCTCCTCGCGACCCGGGACGAGCGCGGCTCCCAGGTGCTCGCGCTGACGGAGGCCGGGATGCTGGCCAAGGCCGGCCTGAACGACGCCGGCCTCGGTGTCTGCGTGAACCTGCTCGGGTCGTCGCGCGACCGGCGCTCCGGCGGCGTGCCGTACCACGTGCTGCTCCGGGCCGTGCTCGAAGCGCGCCTGCTCGGTGACGCGGTCAAGGTCGCCTGCGCGACGCCACGCTGTTCGAGCATCAACCTGCTGGTCGGTCAGGCCTTTGCCGCAGGTGTACCGGGTGAGGTGCTGGACCTCGAGGTCGTGCCGGGTGACGTCGGCGTGCTCAACCCGGTCGACGGCGTGATCACGCACGCCAACCACATCGAGGCGACGCTGCCGGTCTTCGATGTCGTGCGCGACCTCGGGGGATCGACGTTCTTCCGTAGCGCGCGGGCGCGCCGACTGCTCGGCGGCGAGCCGCTCGACGAGAAGCACCTGCAGGCGGTGCTGGCCGATCACGGCGGTCATCCACAGTCGATCTGCCGCCATGACATCGACGCTCCTAGTGATGCGGAGCGGACGGAGTCGCTGTTCGGGGTACTGCTGGATCTCGACGAGCGTCGCATGACGATCACGCCCGGTCCGCCGTGCCAGGCGGACGCATCCCACGACATCCGACTTGCCGGACTTTTCGCATGATTTCCGCACTGCCGTGCCCTTGTGTTACTCCTTAAATGTACCTGTGCTGATCTCGCGTTTTTGATCTCCGCCGGAGCGAGTTTTCGCAGCTCAGACCTGCTTGCACAGGCATGTGCGCATGTTGCCCGCCCCCGGGCGCCTTAAGTCCCGGTCAGAGCGCTTCAGACGTGGGTTGTCCCTGGTCGGACCGGCTACTAGCTTCCGCTATCGACGCACGTGAGCCCCCACCTCGTCGGAATCGGGATTGCTAGATGAACGAGCGAGACGTGCCCAGAAGGCGCGGTGACCACGACCCGTACCGCGACTCGTACTACGAGTCCGGTTATGAGGACCAGACCGGCTACATGCGCGCCGACCGTGGCGGCTCCGGACCGCACTTCTACGACCCGGGTCCGGTGTCCCGCGGTCGCGGCCCGCTGCCGGACATCGACGACGAAGCCGACTACGAGGACGAGCCCTCCAACTGGCGGCGCCGCACCGCGATGATCGCCATCGGCGGCGGCGCGGCCGCGCTGATCGGCGGCGGCGCCTACGCCGTCACCCAGTTCTTCGGCGAGGGCACCCGGACCGAGCCCGTCGAGGCCGAGACGCCGGTCGACACCGCCGCCCCCGCCTACGTCGACCAGAACCAGAGCCTGATGAACGGCCAGGCCGGCCTCGGCGTCCGCAAGAACACCCCGACCACCGGCACCACGTTCGGCACCCCGGCCGACGCCGCCAAGAACGCCGTCGTGGTCGGCAACACCGTGCTGCCGAAGAAGGACCCGGTCCGCCACCTGGCCAGCCGGCTCACCTTCGGTCCGAACACGAAGACGATCAGCGACATCAACAAGCTCGGGATCAACGGCTGGATCGCCAAGCAGCTCAAGCCGGAGACGATCCCGCTGACCCGCGGCGAGCAGAAGGCCGACGCCGAGCTGGTCACCTGGAACATGACGTACGAGCAGCTCAAGGCGCAGCAGAGCGACCTGGACAAGAAGGGCGTCAAGGCCGACAACCAGAACGTCCAGTACACCATCGCCAAGCAGCTGTTCTCCGACCGGCAGCTGTTCGAGATGATGGTCGACTTCTTCGGCGACTACCTGCACGTCTCCGCCTTCCACGACGGGAACGAGCTGGTGCGGGCCGCCTTCGAGCGGGACGTGATCCGCAAGCACGCGCTCGGCAACTACGTCGACATGTTCCTCGCCGCCAACAGCCACCCGGCGCTGCTGCGGTACCTCGACCAGCAGGCCTCCACCAAGGACCAGATCAACGAGAACCTGGCCCGCGAGAACCTCGAGCTCTACACCGTCGGCGCGTTCAACGGGTACACCGAGGTCGACGTCCGGCAGGCCGCCATGCTCCAGACGGGTCGCAGCATCCGCGACGGCAAGTACGTCTACCGGCCCGAGCAGCACTACGTCGGCCCGGTGAAGATCATGGGCTTCTCCCACGCCAACCCCACCGCCGAGGGCGGCGAGGCGGTGCAGGAGGCGTACTTCCGGTACATCGCCCTGCACCCGAACACCGCGCGGTACATGGCGCAGAACCTCGCGACCCGGTTCGTCTCGGACACCCCGCCGAAGACGCTGGTCGACGCGATGGCGAAGACCTACATCGACAAGAAGAGCAACATCCCCGCCGTGCTCATGACGATGCTGAACCGCACCGAGTTCTGGGCCTCCGTCGGCCAGAAGGTGCGCCGCCCCGGCGAGTACCTCACCGCCACCTACCGGGCGCTGGAGGTCAACCCCGACGCGCCGGCCGGCTTCACGTCGAACAACATGAACGTGAGCCCGATGGTGCAGGGCCTGGCCGACGTCATGCGGAAGCTGGAGGAGTACGGGCACGCGCCGATGGAGCTGCCGACCCCCAACGGCTACGCCGACGTGTACGTCGCGTGGACCTCGGCCGGGACCATGGTCAACCAGTGGAACGACGCCTACAACGCCGTCGTCGGCGGCCGCAGGCAGTTCACCTGGCAGAAGCCGGAGGCGCTGGTCGCCAACCCGCCGGCGACCGCGGGCGCGTACCTCGATGCGCTGAGCAAGAAGCTCATCAACGTCACGCTCGACACCGCGCGCAAGAACGCGATCCTGAAGATCGCCGGACCGACCGTCACGGCCGCCACGCCGGTCGACGCGACGTTCAACGGCGCGATCGCCGCGGTCGTGCGGGCCCTGTTCGCCACTCCCCACCACCACCTCCGGTAGGCGCAGATCATGGAGAAGAACGTGCACCGTTCCCTGCATCCCGAGTGCCCTGACCTGCTTCGCCTGGGGCCCAACCGGTTCGAGGCGGCGCTGCGGGCCGA
>NZ_JBEXCY010000087.1:0-45087 GCF_040605515.1 Dactylosporangium sp. NPDC005572
CCCTCCTGGATGAGGTCCAGGAACGCCATGCCACGGCCCGTGTACCGCTTGGCGATACTGACCACCAGCCGGAGGTTGGCCTCCAGCAGGTGGGCCTTGGCGGCACGACCCTCGCGGACCACGATCTCGTACGTGTTCATCCACGCGGGGTGCACGTCGCCGTTGGTGAGCTTCTCCTCGGCGTACAGTCCGGCCTCGATCTTCTTCGAGAGCTCGACCTCCTGCTCGGCCGTCAGCAGCTTGGTGCGGCCGATGGTGTTGAGGTAGGCACGAACGAGGTCCGCTGAGACGCCCGCGGTGTCGATCTGGGGCTCGTGCTGCTCGTCGGCCTCAAGCTCCGAGACGTCCGTGGCGTCCGTCGCGTTGAAGTCCGTGGAGTCCGTGGTGTCAGTCAGCGGCTGGGCCACTTCGCTCGCCTCCCGTGGTCTTGACAAGTGGCGCGATCATTCCTACGGGAAGAAGCTTCGCTGAGCGGGCGTGAAGTGGCGGTGAGGCGGCGGAGCCGTGGCACGAATCCGTGAGTCCCGGTGGCGATCAGACCTCCAGCAGCACCGTCCGTGGCCCCACGTTCACGCTCTCGACGAGCATGTGGGTGCGGAATCGCCCGGTTTGGACGGATGCGCCGCGGGCGCGAAGCGCCGCGCAGAACTCCTCGATCAAGGGCTCGGCGACCTCGGGCCGGGCGGCGGCGATCCAGGTCGGCCGCCGGCCCTTGCGGGCGTCGCCGTAGAGCGTGAACTGCGAGACGACGAGCAGCGGCGCACCGACGTCGGACGCCGACTTCTCGTCGTCCAGGATGCGCAGTTCGTGCACTTTGCGGGCCATTGTCACAGCCACCGCCGAGTCATCCGTGTGGGTCACCCCGACCAGCACCAGCAAACCGTCGACGATCGAGCCCACCACGGAACCGGAGACCGTCACCGATGCCCGGGAAACGGTCTGGACCAATGCCCGCATCAGGTCACCGGCAGCAGAATGCCGCGCTCGACCAGGTGCGACACCAGCGGCACCGCGACTTCCAGCAGAGCATCCGGCGGTACCTCATGCGCCAAGGCCAGCACGTCGACCTGGTCCCGCAGGGTCACCGACCCGTCACACGCTCCCACCAGGGTCAGCGCGACCGGGTCCACCTCCTCGATCCACCGCAGCCCGTCGGTCAGGGTCAGCAGCTGCCGCTCGACCTCCCAGCCCTCCGGCCCGCGCACCGCCTCCTGCCGCAGCCGCAGCCCGGGCGCCGCCCGGAACCGGGTGGCGAGCAGGTCGCCGTGGCGCAGGAGGTCCTGCCGCTCGAACCAGTCGGCGACCAGCGGGCCGAGGGGGCCGTCGACGGTCTGCCGGAGTTCCTCGATGCGCACCGTCGGGTCGTCGTTGCCGCCGGCCCGCAGCGTGATCAGCCCGAACCCGACGGCGTCGACCTTCTGTGCGTCGAACCAGTCCAGCCACGCCGCGGCGAGGGCCGGCTGGGCCCGCGGGTCCTCGCTCGCGTCGCTGAGCCAGAGGTTGACGTACCCCACGGGATCGGACACCTCGCGCTGGATGACCCACGCGTCGAGGCCGGTCCCGGCCAGCCAGTCGGCGACCCGGTCCTCCCAAGACTCGCCGGCGACGTGCAGCCAGTTGGCCAGGAACTGCATGTGCCCGCCGTCGGCCAGCAGCCCCGGCGCGGCCGCGACGAGCTCGGCGCACACGGCGTCGCCGGGCCGGCCGGAGTCGCGGTACACGTGGTCGGAGAAGCCCGGCCCGGCGACGAACGGCGGGTTGCTCACCACCAGGTCGAAGCGGCGGCCGGCGACGGGGGCGACCAGGTCGCCCTCCAGCAGTTCCCAGTCGAGCCCGTTCAGCGCGGCGGTGGTGGCCGCGAAGCGCAGCGCCCGGGGCAGGACGTCGGTCGCGGTCACACGGCCGGCGTGGGTGGACAGGTGCAGGGCCTGGACGCCGCAGCCGGTACCCAGGTCCAGCGCCGAGCCGACGGGCGACCGCAGCGTCGCGGCGGCCAGCGTCGTCGACGCCCCGCCGACGCCGAGCACGTGGTCGCCGGGCAGCGGGCGGCCGGGTCGCATGCCGGCGGACAGGTCGGCGACGACCCACCAGTCGCCATAGGGCTCCAGCTCGACGGCGGCGCGCACGCCGTCCCCGTCGGCCTCCAGCAGCGCCGCCGCCGACTCCAGCGGCAGCGGCGCGAGCGCGGCGGCGACCCGGTCGAGCGGCTCGGTCTGCCCGCAGATGAACAGCCGGATCAGGGTGGCGAGCCGGCCGGGGTGGTCCTCGGTGATCCTCAGCGCGGCCCGGAAGTCGTTGCGGGCCGTAGCGTCCGTCGCGGCGGGGCCCAGACGGTCACGGATCCCCTGAGCGGTGTACCCGGCCGAGGCGAGCGCCTCGCGCAGCCGGGCCAGTCCGGCGGTGTCTAGCAGTGCATCCACCCTGACATCCTGCTACGTCAACGCTGATCGATCCCGATGCAGGCGACGACCCGGCTGGCGTCGGCGGTCAGGAAGAGCTGGAAGTGCGTCGGCGGGTCCTCGATCTTGGCCTCGCCGGTGCGCAACGGGCGGTCGCCGGACGCCTCGAGCTGCTCGAGCGCCTCGGCCCCGCCGAGCATCGGGTTGCCGATCTTCGCCAGATGCTTCGCCCGCCGGGCGTACATCTGGGTCAGCTCGTCGGCCGGAATGGTGTGGTCCCAGACGACGAAATCCGCTCCGGCGCGGATCGCGTCGCCGCACGCTTCGAAGGCTGCGCCCGGCTCCTCCGCGAGGAGCCGGAGCAGTGCTTCACGGTCCATGGTCTATATGACCACAAGACGGGACATTCCACTAGACGCCGCAGTTCTTCAGTTCCGCCTTGATGGCCTGCGGTACCACGTTGTCACAGACGCCATCGGTTCCGCCCGTAAGCGCGACCCACATTTTCTGCGTGGCGTCGTAATGGAACAGGACGGTCGCCGGGTCGACATTCGCCGGCTGGGCCTTTGCCGTCGCGTAGTCCTGGACGCAGCTGATGTCGGTGAGGCCCGCGCCGAGCACGATGTCCGACGACAGCTTCGCGTTGGCGTTGAACGCCTTCTCCAAGGTGGCCGAGTCGACCGGGCAGCCGGCCTGCGGGCTCGCGCCCGGCTTGGTCGGCGCCGGGCCGGTCTGCGGGGGCAGGGACTCCTCCGGGCTCGGCGCGAGGGTGGTCGGCGCGATGCTCGGGGTCGAGCCGCCGCCGGAACAGCCGGTGAGCATTCCGGCGACGGCCAGGGGGAGAATCAGTTTCTTCAGCACATCGAGGAATTTACTGGTTGCAATGCTTCAACTTCGACTGCACCGTGGGCGGAACGAGGTTACGGCAAGGGTTGTCGGTCCCGCCGGCAAGGGCGGTCCAGCTCTTCTTGCCCGTGTCGTACTTGAACACGACCACGGCGACGTCCATCTGGTCCGGCTGGGTGAGGGCGGTGGCCCATCCCTGGTAGCAGCTGATCTCGGCGAAGCCCTTGCCGAGGATGACCGCCTCGGACACCTTCTTGCTGGCCTCGTAGGCCTTCTTGAGGGTCGCGGCGTCGACCGGGCAGCCGTCCTTGCCGACCGAGGTCGACACGGACGGCGCGGCGCTCGACGGCGCCGCGCTGGAGGGTGCCGCGGCGCTCGACGGCGCCGCGCTCGACGGCACGGCCCCCGCGGTGGAACCGCCGGGCTCCTCGGAGGAGCAGCCGGCGAGCGCGATCGCCGCGAAGGCGACCGGCAGGAGGATCTTCTTCAGCATGACGACACCTCGGCCTAAACGCAGTTCTTCAGGTGCGGCTGGATCGCCGCCGGAACGTTCGCCTTGCAGACCTGGTCGGTGCCGCCCATGACCGCGGCCCAGGTCTTCTTCGGGCTGTCGTACTTGAACACCACCACGGCGGGATCCGTCTGCGTCTCGGGCTGCGTGAGCGCGGTGGCCCAGCCCTGGTAGCAGCTGATGTCCTTGAAGCCCTTGCCGACCAGGATCGAGCCGGCGACCTCCGCGTTGGCCTGGAACGCCGTGCGGAGGGCCGCGGCGTCGACCGGGCAGCCGCCGTCCGCGGCCGCCGCGCTCGACGGGGCCCCGCTGGAGGGTGCGGCGGCGCTGGACGGCGCGGCCGCGCTCGTCGCCGCGGCGGTGGTTTCGGCCGGCTCCTCGGACGAGCAGCCGGCGAGTGCGATCGCCGTGAGGGCGACCGGCAGAAGAATCCTCTTCATCACACGCGGAATCTTGAGGCTTCCCAGAATCGCGTGGTTGTCGGCTTGTCGACACGCGGTACCGTCGTGACGTGAGTGAATTCCCGGTCCGGGCCGTGGCCTGGGTGGAGTCCACATTGGATGATCGCGCCGCCGCGCCGAAGCAGGGTGACGAGGGTGCGCCCGACTGCTGGGTGCGGTTCGCGCCGGGCCTGGAGCCGGCACTGGACGGGCTGGCGCCGGGCGCCGAGGTGCTGCTGCTGACCTGGCTCGACCGGGCCGACCGGGCGGTGCTCGCGGTACACCCGCGGGGCGACACGAGCCGGCCGCGCACCGGCGTGTTCGCCACCCGCTCCCCCGACCGGCCCAACCCGATCGGGCTGCACCGCGTGACGATCCTGTCGCTCGACGGCCTCGCCATGCGGGTGCGCAACCTGGAGGCCCTCGACGGCACCCCGGTGCTGGACGTGAAGCCGCTGCTGGGCGACCCGGGCGACCGCTAACCGGACGGCGGGCGCTGGAAGTCAGCGCCCGCCGTCCGTCACGTGCTGTATCGGTGGTACTCCTGGACGATCAGCTGCAGCCGCTGGTGGAGCCGCAGCCCTCGCAGACGTAGCAGGAGCCCGCCGGGCGCATCTTCGTGCCGCAGGTGAAGCACAGCGGCGCGTCGGCGGCCTTGCCCTGGACCAGCTCGAGCAGCTCGGTCGAGGAGCCGGCCAGGCGCGGCGCGGCGATCTCGACCGGCTTGGCCTTCTCGACCGGCTTCTCGGCGGCCTTCACCACCGGGGCGCTGTTGCGCATCTCGGTCAGGTCGACGTCCGTCTCGCCGGCCGCCTCGGCGCGCAGCTGGGCCGCGCGCTCGGCCGACGTCAGGACGCCCAGCTCCGAGCGGGTGTCGAAGTCAAGGAAGTCCAGCGCCAGGCGGCGGAAGATGTAGTCCATCACCGAGCTGGCCAGCCGGATGTCCGGGTCGTCGGTCATGCCCGCCGGCTCGAACCGCATGTTGACGAACTTGCTGACGTAGGTCTCCAGCGGCACGCCGTACTGCAGGCCGATCGAGATGGCGACCGAGAACGCGTCCATGACGCCGGCCAGGGTGGAGCCCTGCTTCGACATCTTGAGGAAGACCTCGCCGAGGCCGTCGTCCGGGTAGGACGACGCGGTCAGGTAGCCCTCGGCGCCGGCCACGGAGAACGAGACCGTGGAGCTCGGCCGCTTCTTCGGCAGCCGCTTGCGCACCGGACGGTACTCGATCACCTTCTCCGTCTTGACGACCACCTCGGCCGGCTCCTCGGCCTTCTCTTCCTTCTTGGAGCTGCTCACCGCCGACAGCGGCTGGCCGACCTTGCAGTTGTCGCGGTAGATCGCGAGCGCCTTCAGGCCGAGCTTCCAGCCCTGGTAGTAGATCTCCTCGACGTCCTCGACGGTCGCCGACTCCGGCATGTTGACCGTCTTGGAGATGGCGCCGGAGATGAACGGCTGGATGGCCGCCATCATCCGCACGTGACCCATCGGCGCGATCGTGCGCTCGCCCATGGCGCAGTCGAACACGCTGTAGTGCTCCGGCTTGAGGCCGGGCGCGTCGACGACGTGGCCGTGCGTCGAGATGTGCTCGACGATCGCCTCGACCTGCTCCTCCTGGTACCCCAGGGTGCGCAGGGCGCGCGGCACGGTCTGGTTGACGATCTGCATCGAGCCGCCGCCGACCAGCTTCTTGAACTTCACGAGCGCAAGGTCCGGCTCGACGCCGGTGGTGTCGCAGTCCATCATCAGGCCGATGGTGCCGGTCGGGGCGAGCACGCTGGCCTGCGAGTTGCGCCAGCCCTGCTTCGCGCCGATCTCGTTGCCCCGGCGCCACTCCTCGGTCGCCGCGACCTTGATGGCGGCATCGACGGTGCCGAGCGTGTCGATCGCGTCGTTCGCCGCGGCGTGCTTCGCCATGACCCGCTGGTGCGGCTTGGCGTTGCGGGCGTAGCCCTCGTACGCGCCGACGACACCGGCCAGCTCGGCCGACCGGCGGTACGCCGTGGCGCTCATCAGGCTGCTGATCGTCGCGGCGACGGCCCGGCCCCCCGCCGAGTCGTACGCGAGGCCGCTCGCCATGAGCAGGGCGCCGAGGTTGGCGTAGCCGATGCCCAGCTGGCGGTAGGCGCGGCTGGTCTCGCCGATCTTCTCGGTCGGGAAGTCCGCGAACGAGATCGAGATGTCCATCGCGGTGATGATGAACTCGACCGACTGCACGAACCGCTCGTGGTTGAACGAGCCGTCGGTGCCGAGGAACTTCAGCAGGTTCAGCGAGGCCAGGTTGCAGCTGGAGTTGTCGAGGTGCATGTACTCGCTGCACGGGTTCGACGCGGTGATCCGGCCGGTCTCCGGGCAGGTGTGCCAGTCGTTGATCGTGTCGTCGTACTGGATGCCCGGGTCGGCGCACTCCCACGCCGCCTGCGCGAGCTTGCGGAACAGCTGCTTGCCCTTGACCGTCGACACGACGCTGCCGTCGAGCCGGCCGCGCAGCGCGAACTCGGTGTCGTCCTCGACCGAGCGCATGAACTCGGCGGAGACCCGGATCGAGTTGTTGGCGTTCTGGTACTGGACGCTGACGATGTCCTTGCCGCCGAGGTCCATGTCGAAGCCGGCGTCGCGCAGGGCGCGGATCTTGTCCTCTTCGCGGGCCTTGGTCTCGATGAACTCCTCCACGTCGGGGTGGTCGACGTCGAGGATGACCATCTTGGCCGCCCGGCGGGTGGCGCCGCCCGACTTGATGGTGCCGGCGGAGGCGTCGGCGCCGCGCATGAACGACACCGGGCCGCTCGCGGTGCCGCCGCTGCTGAGCAGCTCCTTCGAGGAGCGGATCCGGGACAGGTTCACGCCGGAGCCGGAGCCGCCCTTGAAGATCAGCCCCTCCTCCTTGTACCAGTCGAGGATCGAGTCCATCGAGTCGTCGACGGCGAGGATGAAGCAGGCACTCACCTGCTGCGGGCTCGGCGTACCGACGTTGAACCACACCGGCGAGTTGAAGCTGAACACCTGGTGCAGCAGCATCCAGGTCAGCTCGAGACCGAAGATCTCGGCGTCCTGGTCGGTGGCGAAGTACCCGTGCTCCTGCCCGGCCTTCGTGTACGTCGACACGACCCGGTCGATCAGCTGGCGCAGCGACCGCTCACGCTTGTCGGTGCCGACGGCGCCGCGGAAGTACTTCGTCGTGACGATGTTCGCCGCGTTGACGCTCCACGTCGTCGGGAACTCGACCCCCCGCTGCTCGAAGTTGATCGAGCCGTCCCGCCAGTTCGTCATGACGACGTCGCGGGTCTCCCACTGCACCTCGTCGTAGGGGTGGACACCCTCGGCCGTCCACACCCGCTCGACACGCAGCCCCTTGCGTGCCGATGCCTTCGTCTTCGTCTCCCCCGCCATCCGCGGCCCCCTCTGGTTGCTTCCCTGTGGTGGTTTACGTCTTCGGTGCCTCGCGTCAGGCGCCCGGGCGTGCGGTCGCCGTCAGCCCGTTGTCGGCCGCGTCGGCGGCCTCCCCCTGTTGTCTGTTGCTGTGCTTGTCGGGCCTCGGCTGGGTCTCGCCCGCCGCACCTGCCCGCAGCGACGCGATCTCCCGCTCGAAGTCGCTCAACGAGTCGAACGACCGGTAGACGCTGGCGAACCGCAGATAGGCGACCTCGTCCAGGTCCCGCAGCGGCGTCAGGATGGCCAGCCCGACCTCGTGACTGGGCAGCTCGGCGGCGCCCCGCGCCCGCACGGTCTCCTCGACCTTCTGCGCGAGCAGCGCGATGGCGTCCTCGTCGACCGGCCGGCCCTGGCAGGCCTTCCGCACCCCGGCGATGATCTTCGAGCGGCTGAACGGCTCGGTCACCCCGCTGCGCTTGACCACGGCGAGCACGGCCTCCTCGACGGTCGTGAACCGCCGGCCGCACTCGGGACAGGACCGGCGCCGCCGGATGATCTGGCCATCCTCGGCCTCGCGGGAGTCCACGACCCGCGAGTCGGCGTGCCGGCAATACGGGCACCGCATTCGATGGACCTTCTCTCAGTCTACGCCGGATATGTCCGGATAAAACGCACACGAACGTCCAGCGGTCGCCCCTTGAGCGGGACTCCGCCGGAAAACTACGGTCGGTAAGGGTGATTGCCGGATCCACAACCTGTGGAGGACTTACAACCCTGTAACTACTACATCTAGGGGTAGACGCTATGCCGACGACTACGTGGACGCAAGTCAAACACGGATCCCCACCCGAATGTGTCGCCCGTCTCAACCGGCTGGACGGCCAGGTGGCAAGGTTCGCGCTGGTCAGCGCGTGCGCGGCAGGATCAACCGCTGGCCGGCGTCGATCCCGTACCCGTCCAGGCTGTTGAGACGGCGGATGTCCTCGACCGTCGCGTCGCGCCCGCGGTCGCCCTTCACGCGGCCCGCGATGTCCCAGAGCGTGTCGCCCGGCTGCACGATGACGGTCGGCGCCGGGCCGGGTGGGTCGGCGGCCTGCCCGGGCGCCGAGACCAGCGCGGCGAGCCCGCCGAACACGACGACCAGGAAGCCGAACACCACGATGCGACCCCGGCGGGTCAGGCGGATCGGCATGTCAGCCCTCGCTTCCGTACAGCCGTTCGATCGAACGGACGTACGATTTTCTACCAGAGCGAGGAGACTGGATTCAAGCGACTCGCCGAAAAATCGGCGCGCCACGTAGTACAGATGTTTGAAACTGTCGCACCTCGGCGTTACGGTGATCCACACACGATCAAGGCGTTTGATCGGGATACCCGAAATGTGCGACAAACCCGGGCCGCCACCCGAAGGCGGGCCGGAAAGACGGACCGGCCCCACGGTTCGTCCGCGGCGCAGCACTGCTGCGCGCGCCAACAGAGGGAGGACGACGTGTCAGCCGACGACCGCACCGACGCACCCGCGAGCAAGCCGGCCGAGGTCACCGCGATTGGCAGCGGCGCCCGCCGCGGCGCCCGGCGGCGCGGCGGCGAGCCGGAGATGCGCGCCGTCACCGCGGTGGTCAGCGCCTTCCCCGACCTGTTCGCCGCCGACCTGACCGTCCGCCAGCGCCGCATCCTGGAGTTCATCCGCAGCGCCGTCGAGCGCAACGGCTATCCCCCGAGCGTCCGCGAGATCGGCGAGGCCGTCGGCCTGGTCTCCCCCTCCAGCGTGGCCTATCAGCTGAAGGAGCTCGAGCGGAAGGGCTATCTGCGCCGCGACCCCAACCGCCCGCGCGCCGTTGACGTCCGCCCGCCGAGCGAGCTGGTCGCCGTCGACGAGGAGGCCGCGCGTGCCGCCCGCCCGAGCCCGGCGTACGTGCCGGTCCTGGGCCGCATCGCCGCCGGTGGCCCGATCCTGGCCGAGCAGGCCGTCGAGGACGTCTTCCCGCTCCCCCGCGAGCTGGTCGGCGAGGGCACGCTCTTCATGCTCCAGGTCAAGGGCGACTCGATGCTCGACGCGGCGATCTGCGACGGCGACTGGGTCGTGGTCCGCCAGCAGCCCAACGCCAACAACGGCGATATCGTGGCCGCCATGCTGGAGGGCGAGGCCACGGTGAAGACCTATCGCAACCGCGACGGCCACGTGTGGCTGATGCCGCAGAACGCGGCCTTCGACCCGATCCCGGGCGACCACGCCACGATCCTGGGCCGCGTGGTCACGGTCGTCCGCCGCATCTGACCCACCGACGCTGCCTACCGACAGAGCCCTGCCTCCGCTGCTGGGCTCTGTCGCTTTCTCGCACCGCGGTGACCTACCCAAAGCGGCGATCACGCCCGGCCTTCATGATCAAGGGAAACTTCTGGTCGCTATGACAGCCAGGTTCTTCCCTTGATCACGGGATGGCGGCAGGCGCGTCAGCGGTGGGGGGCGTAGCCGCGCTCGCGGCCGTCGTAGTCGTCCGGTTGCTGGCCCCGGCCGCCGTACACGCCCCGGGTGCCGTTGCCGCCCGGCGCCGGGGGTGGGAAGCCGCCCGCCTGGCCGAAGCCGCGCGGGCCCGGCGGCTGGGCGTCGTAGCCGCCCGGTGATGAGCCGTACGTGCCGCCCTGGGACGAGCCGTAGGTCCCGCCACCCGAACCGCCGCTGCCGTAGGTCGAGCCGCCGCCGCTGCCATACGTGGTGCCGCCGCCCGAGCCGCCGCCGTAGGTTGTGCCCTGCGGGGCCGGGGACGACGGGGCGCCGCCGTAGACGTTGCCGCCACCGCCACGGCCCGCCGGGGCCGGCTGGGCACCGTAGACCGTGCCACCGCCCCGCGGGCCGTCGCCGTCCGGGCCGCCATCGGGGCCGCCGAAACCGCCCGGGCCGTCGCCGTCCGGGCCACCGCCCGAGACCGAGGCGCGGGCGCCGGCCGGGCCGGCCAGGCGGCGGGCCGCCCGCGCGCGGCGGATGCCGACGATGCCGGCCACCACCAGGCCCAGGCCGACGATGCCGATCGCGGCGACCGCATACGTGATGTCCTGGAGGGTCAGGCTCGCCAGGAAGCCGGGGTCGTCGGAGTTCGGCGTCGGCAGGTTGGCCCCGTTGCCCTTGTCCGGCGAGATGTTCGTCGGCGTGTACCGCAGTAGCGGCGCCTTCTTCGAACTGTCGAGGTCGGAGGCCGTGATGTACGTCTTGCCGTCCGCCGAGTACGTGATCGCCTCGCCCTGCGCCTCCATGGGCAGCGGGGTGATGCGCGGCTTGCCGCTGGTGATCGCCTTGACCACCTCGCCGCCCTTGACGTCGAACTCGTAGGCATCCGAGTAGGTGCGGATGACGACCTTGGCGCCGTCGGGGGACGTGGCGGCGCCGGTGATCAGCTTCCAGCCCAGCAGGCCCAGCGGGTTGGCCGTCTTGGTGTCCTGCGGGTTGAACTGCCCGACCTTCTTCAGCTTCACGCCCGCCTCGGTCTTCGGCTGCAGCGGGCCCTCGGGGACCCACACCTCGCCGACCGGGGACTTGGTGATGATGATCGGGCTGCCGTCGGCGGCCAGGAGCAGCGCCTCGGCGTCGCGCTTCTTGCCGTCGGGGTAGGCCAGGCGGTTGATCGTCGGCTCCTTGGAGCCACTCGGCAGGCTCCACACCGCGACCGTCTTGCGCGGCTCCTTGGTGCCGCCGCTGGCCTCGTCGTTGTCGCCGAGGTCGCCGATCCAGAACGTGCCGTTCTTGTCGACGGCGAGGTCCTCGGGGTCACGGGCGGGGGTCGGGTAGTTGATCGTGCTGAGCAGCTTGCAGCTATTGTCGAGCTGGTAGATCTTGGGCTTGCCGCTGGGCTGGCTGTCCTGCACCGCCATGAAGCCGTTGGCGGTGGCCACCAGGCCCGAGATCTCCGTCACCTGCTTGTTGTCGGGGATGCAGACGGTCTGTCCGGCGCCCGCGACGGTCGGCGACGGCTGCCCGGAGGGCGAGGGTGCGGCGGCCGCTGGTGCTGCTGAAACCCCAGCCAACAGACTGAGAACAGCAGCAGTACAGAAGCCCACCCGCAGTCGCATCGGACAAGTTTGGCAGAGCCGGACCGTGCGTGGGGGTGCCCGGTCCGGCTCTCACTCCGCGTAATCGCAAAAAACCTACGAAGACACCACAAACTGGGCAAGCTCCGCAGCCAGCGCGTCGTTCACCCGAGCGCGGATGCGCGTTCCCTCGGCCAGATGAGCGGTTTCGAGCACCTCGCCGATCGAGTGGACGCGCGCGACCAGGTCGCCCCGGTCGTACGGGACCACGGCCTGGAGCTCGATCGCCGGCCACGGCAGCCGCTGCTCGACGGCGGCCCGCACGTCCTCGATCCCGACCCTGGTGCGCGCGGACGCGAACACCGCGTCGGGCCACAGGCGCTTGAGCCGCAGTTGCGTCTCCTCGTCGGCGGCGTCGACCTTGTTGACCACCAGCAGCTCCGGTACCGCGTCCGCCCCCACCTCGGCGAGGACCTCCCGCACCGCCCGGACCTGCTCCTCCGGGTCGGGATGGGCACCGTCGACCACGTGCAGCACGAGGTCGGCCTCCGCCACCTCCTCCAGCGTCGAGCGGAACGCCTCGACGAGCTGGTGGGGCAGGTGCCGGACGAACCCGACCGTGTCGGACAGCGTGTACAGCCGCCCGTCGGCCGTGCGGCTGCGCCGGGTCGTCGTGTCGAGGGTGGCGAACAGCGCGTCCTCGACCAGCACGCCGGCGCCGGTCAGCCGGTTGAGCAGGCTGGACTTGCCGGCGTTGGTGTACCCGGCGATGGCCACGCTCGGCACCCGGTTGCGGCGCCGGGTCGCCCGCTTGGTGTCGCGGATCGTCGCCATTGCGGCGATCTCGCGCTTGAGCCGGGCGATGCGGTGCCGGATGCGCCGCCGGTCGGTCTCCAGCTTCGTCTCACCGGGACCGCGCAGACCCACGCCGCCGTTGCCGCTGGCGGAGCCACCGGCCTGCCGGCTGAGGGCCTCACCCCAGCCACGCAGCCGCGGCAGGAAGTACTGCAGCTGGGCCAGCTCGACCTGGGCCTTGCCCTCCTTGCTCTTGGCGTGCTGGGCGAAGATGTCGAGGATCAGCGCCGTGCGGTCGATGACCTTGACGTTGACCCGCGACTCCAGCGTGCGCAGCTGGGACGGCGACAGCTCGCCGTCGCAGATGACGGTGTCGGCGCCGGTGCTCTGGACGACCGAGCGGAGCTCGTCGACCTTGCCCCGGCCGATGTACGTCGACGAATCGGGCCGGCCACGCCGCTGGATCAGCCCGTCGAGCACCTGGGACCCGGCCGTCTCGGCGAGCGCGGCCAGCTCGGTCAGGGAGTTCTCGGCGTCGGTGGCGGTGCCTTCCGTCCACACTCCGACCAGAATCACCCGTTCCAGGCGCAGTTGTCGGTATTCGACCTCGGTGACGTCGGCGAGCTCGGTGGACAGGCCGGCGACGCGACGGAGGGCGTGACGCTCCTCGAGTTCCAGCTCGCCCGTGTCGAACTCGACATCGTCCGCGAGGTCCTCGAACGTCGCTCGTGCTCGCAACATGTACTCCTAGGGACTGCCGATACAACTCGTCAATCGTGACACCTCAAGCACCCGATGGCACTTGATATTGGTCGCACGTGCATCGACCTGTCACGATCACGCGGTCCCCGGTGCGGCCAGGGGGTGGGTGAGCGAGTGAGAATGGGGCGGTGACACCTGCCACACACCGTTTGCCCAGCGCCGGGTTTTCCATCACGATCCGTGTCTCCGTCCGCGCCGACGCCTCCGCGATCGGCCGCCTGACCACCGCCGTGGGTGAGGCCGGCGGTATCGTCACCGCCGTCGACGTCGTCGACTCCGACAGCAACAACGTCGTCGTCGACCTCACCACCGACACCGCCGACTCAAGCCACGCCGAGCAGGTCGTGGCGGGCCTGGAGAAGCTCGACGGGGTCGACGTCCGCAAGGTCTCCGACCGCACCTTCCTCCTGCACCTCGGCGGCAAGATCGAGGTCGCCCCCAAGGTCGCGCTCCGCAACCGCGACGAACTGTCCCGCGCCTACACGCCGGGCGTGGCGCGCGTCTGCCTCGCCATCGCCGAGAACCCCGACGACGCCCGCCGCCTCACGATCAAGCGCAACACGGTCGCCGTGGTGACCGACGGCTCAGCCGTGCTCGGGCTGGGCAACATCGGCCCGTATGCGGCGATGCCGGTCATGGAGGGCAAGGCCGCCCTGTTCAAGCGGTTCGGCGGGGTCGACGCCTGGCCGGTGGTCCTGGACACCCAGGACACCGAGGAGATCATCTCCATCGTCCGGGCGATCGCGCCGGCCTACGGCGGCATCAACCTGGAGGACATCGCGGCGCCGCGCTGCTTCGAGATCGAGGAGCGGCTGCGCGACCTGCTCGACATCCCCGTCTTCCACGACGACCAGCACGGCACGGCCATCTGCGTGCTGGCCGCCCTCACCAACGCCCTGCGCGTGGTCGGCAAGCCGATCGACCAGGTGCGCGTGGTGGTCAGCGGCTCCGGTGCGGCCGGTACGGCGATCATCAAGCTGCTGCTGCACCAGGGCGTCGGCGACGTGATCGCGACCGACCGGCCCGGCGCGCTGCACCGCGGCATGGCCAACCTGTCGAACTCCTGGCAGTGGCTCGCGGACCACACCAACAAGAACAACTACAGCGGCGACCTGCGCGGGGCCCTGCGCGGCGCCGACGTCTTCATCGGCGTGAGCGCCCCCAACCTGCTCACCGGCGACGACATCGCCACGATGGCGCCGAACTCGATCGTGTTCGCCCTGGCCAACCCCGACCCCGAGGTCGACCCGCGGGAGGCCCGCGAGCACGCCGCGATCGTCGCCACCGGCCGCTCCGACCAGCCGAACCAGATCAACAACGTGCTGGCCTTCCCGGGCGTGTTCCGCGGCATGCTCGACGCCCAGGCCCGCGAGTTCACCGAGCCGATGGCCATCGCGGCGGCCCAGGCGATCGCGGACACGGTCGGCGAGGACAAGCTCAACCCGACGGTCATCGTCCCGAGCGTCTTCGACGCCCGCGTGGCCCCCGCGGTCGCCGCGGCGGTCCGGGCCGCGGCGAAGGGCCCGGTCCTGGACTCGACCCCGGAGCCCCCGTCCTCATAGGCCCACGCCCCACCCAGCCGCGATCTTGGACTTGCGGTCCGCGCTTTTTCCGGCGAATCCGGGACCACAACTCCAAGATCGCGGCGTGAAGGGCCGCGGCTACGAGTGCAGTGGGGCCAGCTGGCGGATGGCCTGGGCGTCGACGTCGCCGTGGGCGACGATCACCGCCGGGCCGCGCAGCAGGCACTCCGACGGGGTCGAGGTCACCGTCAGGCGGCCGCCCGGCACGTCGACGACCACCACGCCCGACTCCAGGCCGGCGTGGTGCAGGGCCACCGCGGCCACCGCGCAGACGCCGGAGCCGCAGGACTGGGTCTCGCCCGAGCCGCGCTCGTAGACGCGCATCCGGCGGTACAGGTCGGCGCCCACCGGTGGGTTGCCGACCGCGGCGAACTCCACGTTGACGCCAGCCGGGAAGATCAGCGGGTCGATCGCCGGAGCGGTGGCCAGGTCGAGCCGCTCCAGGGTCGCCTCGTCGACCGGGCAGACCAGGTGGGGGTTGCCGACGTCGACCGCGGTGCCGGTGAAGACGGCGCTGTTGGTGCCGGCCTCGCTCTGCACGTACACCCGGGGCACCGGCATCCCGGCGGTGATCTCCTCGCCCATGGTGACCGGCACCACACCCGCCCGGGTGACCAGGTTGAACGAGCCCTCGGGGGCGACCAGGCCGGCCTCCGCCAGGTACCGCGCGTAGACACGCACGCCGTTGCCGCACATCTCCGACTGGGAACCGTCCGAGTTCCAGTAGTCCATGAACCACTCGGCCGTACCCGCCGAGGCCTCGGCGTCGGGGTGGGCGGCGCTGCGGACCACGCGCAGGACCCCGTCGGCGCCGATCCCGCGGCGGCGGTCGCACAGCGCGGCGACGAACGCCGGCGTCAGCGGGAGCACACCGTCGGGGTCGGGCAGGATGACGAAGTCGTTGCCCGTGCCATGGCCTTTTGCGAAGCGCATGGCGTCAATCTTGCCGCACGAGCTCCAGCGCCGCCTCCGTGATGTCCGCCGCGGCACCGTCGAGCCACACGATTCGCTGGTCGCGGCGGAACCACGAGCGCTGCCGCCGCACGAAGCGCCGGGTGGCGCGCACGGTCTCGGCCCGCGCTTCCTCCTCCGGAAGGGTGAGGATCTGGTGGTACCCCAGCGCCCGGCCGGCCGTGCGGCCCTCCCGCAGCCCGTGGCGCTCCAGCTCGCGCGCCTCGGCGACCAGCCCCGCCGCCCACATGGCGTCCACCCGCCGCGCGATGCGGGCGTCGAGCTCGGCGGTGTCGACGTCGACGCCGATCTGGATGCTGTCGTACACCGGGCGCGGCTCGGGCAGGCGCGCGGTGAACGTCGACCCGGTGAGCGCGTTGACCTCCAGCGCGCGGACGATCCGCCGGCCGTTGCTCGGCAGGATCCGCTCGGCGGCGACGGGGTCGGCCGCGGCCAGCCGGGCGTACAGCGGCGCCGGGCCCACCCGGGCCAGCTCCGCCTCCAGCTCGGCCCGCAGGTCGGGGTCGGTGCCGGGGAACTCGAAGTCCTCGAGCACGGCCCGCACGTACAGGCCCGAGCCGCCGACCAGCAGCGGCACCCGGCCGCGGGCCGCCACGTCGTCGATCGCCGCGCGGGCCAGCTCCTGGTAGACGGCCACGCTGGCCGGCTCCGTCACGTCCCAGATGTCCAGCACGTGGTGCGGCACGCCCTCCCGCTCGGCGACGGTGAGCTTGGCGGTGCCGATGTCCATCCCGCGGTACAGCTGCATCGAATCGGCATTGATGACCTCACCCTGCAGCGCGTGGGCCAGGCGCAGGCTCAGGGCGGACTTGCCGGCCGCGGTCGGGCCGACGATGGCGACGACGGTGGTCACCGCCAGCTCGCCACCAGGTAACCGACGCCGTACGGAGCGTCGTCATACAGGACCTCGGTGTGCGACCAGGCGACGTCCCCGGCCGCCCCGGCGAGCACCTGCCACGGCGCCCGGCCGGCCACGAGCAGCTCGCCGGCCAGCCGCGGGTCGACACCCAGGAGGGCCTCCGTGTCGGCCTTGGCCAGGGCGTCCGCCACGGCGGCGTCGAAGCGCCCGGCGCGCGGGTCGAGATACCCCGGCGCCTTCTCGCTGCGGCAGGCGGACGCGTCGCCGAGGACCAGCAGCCCGACCCGGGCGGCCTCGCCGGCGAGCGCTCGACCGAGTTGTGCGCATTCGTCCGGGGAGGCGGCCGCCGCGACGCTCTGGAAGCCGGTCGCGGCCGGGGCGAGCCAGGCGCCGATGAGCAGGCTGAGGGGCAGCGGGTCGCCACCGGGCGTCCCGACCGGGCGGTCGATCCCCCACGGGGACAGGGTCCCACCGAAGGGGGGCCGACGGCGTACCGTCGTGGTATCGGCACCAACCACAACGAGCGAGTCGACCGAGGCGCTGGTCAGGTGGGCCACGGCGACGTGGCAGGCAGACCGCAGGTCGTCGAGCTCGTGCGCCGCTCCGGCGGCCACCTCCGGCAGCAACAACGGCGGATGTGGGCAGACCGCGGCGGCGACGAGTGACACGGCTTAACGTTATCGGGGACGGTCGTTGCCCGGCCGTGCGGCCCGTGCTTGGCACCGGAATGGTCACGGTTCGGCCGCAGGCCCTCGACCGGCCCCGGGGCACACCTGTGACAATGCCCTGGGGAACTTTGCTGTGCGATGGCGGCGCGACGGTGGGATACCCGATCCTACGGGCGCCGGGAGCGAGGATGGCAGATGAGCGAGCCTACGACGTTTGGACGGATCGACGCTGACGGCAACGTCTTCGTGAAGACGGCCGCGGGGGAACGGGCCATCGGGTCCTGGCAGGCCGGGACGCCGGAGGAGGGCCTCGCGCACTTCGCGCGCCGGTTCGCCGACCTGGTGACCGAGGTCGACCTCATCGAGGCCCGGCTCGGCAGCGGGGCAGCCGACGCCGGTCAGTCGTTGTCCACCATCCGCCGCCTGCGCAGTGGCCTGGACGAGGCCCACGTCGTCGGCGACATCGACGGGCTCGCCGCCCGGCTCGACAAGCTGACCACGATCGCCGAGGAGAAGGCCGGCGCCGCCCGCGCGGCGCGCGACGCCGCCCGCGCCGAGGCACTGGCCCGCAAGACCACCCTGGTGGAGGAGGCCGAGCTGATCGCCGCCGACGCGACCGGCTGGAAGACGGCCGGTGACCGCCTCAAGGAGATCCTCGACGAGTGGAAGTCGATCCACGGCGTCGAGAAGAAGGCCGAGGGCGAGCTCTGGAAGCGGTACGCCGCCGCTCGCGACGCCTTCACCCGCCGCCGGGGCGCCCACTTCGCGTCCCTCGACGCGAGCCGCAAGCAGGCCCAGAGCCGCAAGGAAGAGCTGGTCATCGAGGCCGAGCAGATCGCCGACTCCACCGAGTGGAACGCGACCGCCGCCCGCCTCAAGGACCTCATGACCGAGTGGAAGGCCGCCCCGCGCGCCGCCAAGGAGACCGAGCAGCGCCTCTGGGAGCGGTTCCGCGCCGCCCAGGACGCGTTCTTCAAGCGCCGGTCCGAGGTGTTCAGCGCCCGCGACGCCGAGTTCAAGGGCAACCTGGACCGCAAGCAGGAGCTGCTCGCCCAGGCCGAGTCGCTCGACATCGACGGCGACCCGAAGGCCGCGCAGGCCAAGCTCCGCGAGATCCAGGGCACCTGGCACGACGTGGGCCGGGTCCCGCGCGAGGCCCAGGCCGGCCTGGACCGCCGCCTGCGCTCGGTCGAGGACAAGGTGAAGTCGGCGATGGACGCGGCCTGGCGCCGCACCCCGCCCGAGGCGAGCCCGCTGCTGGCCCAGATGCGCGAGCAGGTGGCGCGGGCGGAGCAGCAGCTGGCGAGCGCTCAGGCCGCCGGCGACCAGCGCCGGATCCGCGAGGCGGAGAAGGCCCTGGAGTCGAAGCGCAAGTTCCTGGCGATGGCCGAGCACACGGGCTGAGGAAGCTTTCTCAGTGACGGGCACAGCCCGTCCGACATAGAAAAGTTGACCACTACACGCGCCCTGCGTGTAGTGGTCAACGTCGTTTTCCGCCTTGTTCGCCGCGGCCAGCCGGCGACTTTCCGGACAAATCACCCAGGCCGATGGCCGCCGCCCATGATCATGGGAAACATCTGGTCGCCAGGACAGCCAAATACTTCCCACGATCATGAGGTGCCCCCTGGGTCCAGGCCCGGCGGCACCCTCCGGCGACCGTCCTGGCCGCATGATCGCGGTTCCGCACCTCCGCGCAGGATGCGGCCCCAGGCTCGCCGCGACCGACACATCAGCTTTGATGCATCAGGCGTGATGCATCAGGCGTGATCGGTCCTCTCGGCCGCCGCCGCCGTCGCGCCGCCCCGCGCCGCCCCGCGCCGCCCCGCGAGCCTCGCCGATCTTGGAGTAGTAGTCGGAAATATCCGATAAAGGGGGACGAATTCAAGTCCAAGATCGCGCGCCATTCTGCAGCCAGCAAATCCGGCCAGCGTTCATGGACACCGCCGCGGAGGTCTACGCCGATACGAAGCGGCCGGCGCTGGGGGCGGGGCAGGGCTCGGCGGTGGTCAGGTGCAGGAGGTTGCTGCCGGCTGGGGTGGTGGGGCGCCGATCGACGGCATGCCCAGCGCCACACCCGGCGTGCGGGTCACGCGGCCGGCCTCCCAGGCGTCGCCCGCCCGGGTGCGGCGGTGCGACAGGAGCGGGCCGTCCGCGTTCAGGTGGTGCGGCGCCGCGTACGTCACCGTGGTGTGCACGATGTCGCCCGGGCGGATGCCGGCGGCAGCGTCGGCCGCGAAGTGGACCAGGCGGCCGTCGCGCGCGCGGCCCGACAGGCGGCCCGTCGTGGTGTCCTTGCGGCCCTCGCCCACCGCGACCAGCACCTCGAGCGGCGTGCCGACCAGCTTCTTGTTCTCGTCCCAGCTGATCTCCTCCAGCGTGGCGATCAGCCGGTCGTAGCGCTCCTGGACGACCGCCTTCGGCACCTGGTCGTCCATCGTGGCGGCGGGGGTGCCGGGGCGCTTCGAGTACTGGAACGTGAAGGCGCTCGAGTAGCGGGCCGCGCGGACCACGTCGAGCGTGCGCTCGAAGTCGTCGTCGGTCTCGCCCGGGAAGCCGACGATGATGTCCGTCGTGATCGCGGCGTCGGGCATCGCGGCGCGGACCTTGTCGATCATCTCCAGGTAGCGGGAGGAGCGGTACGAGCGGCGCATCGCGCGCAGGACCGAGTCGGAGCCCGACTGGAGCGGCATGTGCAGGGAGTGGCACACGTTCGGCGTCTCGGCCATCGCGGCGATGACGTCGTCGGTGAAGTCCTTCGGGTGCGGGCTGGTGAACCGGACGCGCTCCAGGCCATCGACGTCGCCGCAGGCGCGCAGGAGCTTGCCGAAGGCCAGGCGGTCGCCGAACTCGACGCCGTACGAGTTCACGTTCTGCCCGAGGAGCGTCACCTCCAGTACACCTTCGGAGGCCAATGCCCGGACTTCAGCCAGGATGTCGCCGGGGCGGCGGTCCTTCTCCTTGCCGCGCAGCGCGGGCACGATGCAGAAGGTGCAGGTGTTGTTGCAGCCCACCGAGATCGACACCCAGCCGGCGTAGGTCGACTCGCGGCGGGTCGGGAGCGTGGAGGGGAAGACCTCCAGCGACTCCAGGATCTCGACCTCGGCCGAGGCGTTGTGCCGGGCCCGCTCCAGGAGCACCGGCAGGGAGCCGATGTTGTGCGTACCGAAGACTACGTCGACCCACGGCGCCTTGCGCACGATCTCGCCGCGGTCCTTCTGCGCCAGACAGCCGCCGACGGCGATCTGCATGTCCGGCCTGGCGTTCTTCGTCGGGCGCAGGTGGCCGAGGTTGCCGTAGAGCCGGTTGTCCGCGTTCTCCCGCACCGCGCAGGTGTTGAACACGACGACGTCGGGGTCGCCGTCACCGGGCACCGGCACGTAGCCGGCGTCCTCCAGCAGCCCTGAGATGCGCTCGGAGTCGTGCGCATTCATCTGGCAGCCGTACGTGATCACCTTGAAGGTGCGGGAAGCAGTCATGGCAGCGTGAAGTCTAGCCCCCGACGTGGTCACCGGCCGGATCCACCAGCCCGGGCAGCGGTACGTCCACCGCCTCGTGCGGCGGGCGGATCGGGGTGACCGCGACATACCCGTCCAACAGCCATGCGTCGTCACTGCCCGGCTCCGCGCCGGATTCGAGCTGCTCCAGCGACATGCGCACGTAGCCGTGGCCCTGCTCCAGCAGCGTCATCTGCACCATGCCGAACTCGGCGAGGTGGGCCCGCCGGTAGCCGCGCAGGTCGCCGGCGGGCACGTTGGGGACGTTGACGTTGAGCACGAACGGGCCGGTGCACAGCGGCAGGAGGTCGCCGGCCACCTCGGCGGCGGTCTCCCAGTGCGGTACCGCGTCCGAGCGCGGGTCGAAGGAGACGTCCAGCGAGACGGCCATCGCCCGGCAACCGTTGTCGACCGCGGTGAACGCCGCGCCGACGGTGCCGGAGTGCAGGACGGCGGCGCCCGTGTTCGGCCCGCGGTTGATCCCCGACAGGACCACGTCCGGCGGCTCGCCGAACGCGCCCCGGGTCGCGATGAGCACGATGAACGCGGGTGAGGCGGAGACGGCGAACGACGGTACCGTCGAAAGCATCCCCGGCAACGGGCGCCCGGCCATCGCGATGCGCCCGCCCGCATCGACCGCGGTCAGTGACGCGCTCGCGCCGCTGGCCTCCTTCGCCGGCGCGGCGACGACGACCTCGTGCCCGGCCCGGACGGCGGTGGCCGCGAGGGCATGGAGGCCGGGGCTGTCGATGCCATCGTCGTTCGTGACCAGAATTCGCATGGTCAACAGTGTCGCAGGGGGTCGCCGTTATCCGTCCGTGACCGCTTCGCGGCAGATCGAGGGCATTGGCACCGCTAACGTTTCCGGGAAAGCGACCCACCCAGTGAGGCGGACGATGACGGACGAGCCTTTGATCGTGCTCAATGGCGTGAACAAGTGGTTCGGTGATTTGCACGTCCTGAAGGACATCAACCTGTCGATCGGCCGCGGCGAGGTCGTGGTGGTCGTCGGGCCCTCCGGATCGGGCAAGTCGACGCTGTGCCGCGCGATCAACCGGCTGGAGCCCATCAGCCAGGGCGAGATCGTCTTCGACGGCACGACGCTGCCCGAGGAGGGCCGGCCGCTCGCGCGCCTGCGCAGCGAGGTCGGCATGGTCTTCCAGTCGTTCAACCTGTTCGCGCACAAGACCGTGCTCGAGAACGTGATGCTCGGCCCGATCAAGGTGCGCAAGGAGAAGGCGGCGGCGGTGCGCGAGCGGGCGATGTCGCTGCTCGACCGGGTGGGCATCGGGCAGCAGGCACAGAAGTACCCGGCGCAGCTCTCGGGCGGCCAGCAGCAGCGCGCGGCGATCGCCCGGGCCCTGGCCATGCAGCCGAAGGCCATGCTGTTCGACGAGCCGACGAGCGCACTCGACCCGGAGATGGTCGGCGAGGTCCTCGACGTGATGACCGGGCTGGCGCGGGAAGGCATGACCATGGTCGTGGTCACCCACGAGATGGGATTTGCCCGCCACGCCGCCAACCGCGTCGTCTTCATGGCCGAAGGCCAGTTGGTGGAGGAAGCGCCGCCCACCGAGTTCTTCGCGAATCCCCGCACCGACCGGGCCAAAGACTTCCTCTCGAAGATCCTGACGCACTGACCGGTGCGTTTCCCGGCCGCTCGGCGATCCCGGGCGGCTTAGCGGTAATGGAAGGAGTACGCAAGACATGCGAATCACGCGGATTGCGGCGGTCGCCGCCGTCGCCACGCTGGCGCTGGGCCTTGCCGCCTGTGGCAAGGAGGGCGACCCGGTCCCCGAGACCCCCGGTGGCGCCACGGGTTCGAACGCGCCGGCCAGCGACACCTGCACCTCGTCGGGTGCCACCTTTACGCCGGCGAGCAACGTTGCCATCACCGGCAGCCCGACGTACGACAAGATCAAGTCGGCCTCGAAGGTCGTCGTCGGCGTCAAGTTCGACCAGCCGAACCTCGGCTACAAGGACGCGAGCGGCAAGCGCTGCGGCTTCGACATCGAGATCGCGCAGTACATCGCGTCGAAGCTGGGCATCGACCCGGCCAAGATCGAGTACAAGGAGATCCCGTCCGCCAACCGCGAGACGGCGATCAAGAGCGGTGAGATCGACTACTACGTCGGCACCTACTCGATCACCGACAAGCGCAAGGCCGACGTCTCCTTCGCCGGTCCGTACTTCATCGCCGCCCAGGACCTGCTGGTCCGCAAGGACGAAACGTCGATCACCGGCTCCGACTCGCTCAAGGGCAAGACGGTCTGCTCGGCGACCGGCTCCACCCCGATCCAGCGGGTGCGCGACCAGAAGCTGACCGAGCCCGGCGGCAAGATCGTCGAGTTCGCCACCTACTCGGAGTGCGTCTCCCAGCTGATCGACAAGAAGGTCGACGCGGTCACCACCGACGACGCGATCCTCAAGGGCTACGCGGCGCAGAACCCGGCGCTGCTCAAGGTCGTCGGCAAGCCGTTCATCAACCCGGCGACGAGCCAGCCGTACCCCGAGAAGTACGGCATCGGCCTGAACCACGACGACAAGGCCCTGCGTGACGCGATCAACGCGGCCCTGGAGTCGGCGTTCGGCGACGGCACGTGGCAGAAGGTCTACGACGGCACGCTCGGCAAGTCCGGCTCGGCGGCCAAGCCGCCGGCGCTCGAGAAGTACTAGTCGACACCGTGAGGGGCGCCGCCGGTGGCGGCGCCCCTTCCATCTCCAACCGAAGCCTCCAACCGAAGCGACCGAGGTCTGCATGGGTTCGTTCCTGAGCGTTCTCACCGACAACTGGGACATCATCGGCCCGAACTTCCTGGCGACGATTGAGCTGTTCCTGATCGCCGCCGTGGGCTCTCTGGTCGTCGGCACGCTGCTCGCCGCGATGCGGGTGTCACCGGTCCCGGCGCTGCGCGCGTTCGGCACGTCGTACGTGCTGCTGCTGCGCAACACGCCGCTGACGCTGGTCTTCGCGCTGCTGGTCTTCGCCGTGCCGAAGCTCGATGTCAACATCGACTACTTCCCGAGCGCGTGCGTCGCCCTCGTCGCCTACACCAGCGCGTTCGTCTGCGAGGTGCTGCGCTCCGGCATCAACACGGTGCCGGTCGGGCAGGCCGAGGCCGCCCGCGCGCTCGGTATGACGTTCACCCAGGTGCTCGGCTCGGTCGTGCTGCCCCAGGCGTTCCGCAACATCGTGCCGCCGATGATGAGCGTGCTCATCGCGATGCTCAAGAACACCACCATCGCGGCCGGCTTCTCGGTCGCCGAGGCCGGCGCCATCCGCGCCTACCTGGCCGAGCGCGGTGAGAACCAGATCCAGGTCCTGCTCTGGGTCACGATCGGCTTCCTGATCATCATCGCCCCGCTGGTCTACCTCCAGCGGCGGCTGGAGCGGCGCTGGAAGGTCGCGCGATGACAAACGTCCTGTACGACCTGCCCGGGCCCAAGGCACGGGTCCGCTACCGGATCATCGGCGTCGTGAGCGCCCTCGCCATCGTGGCGCTGCTCGTGTACATCGTGTGGCGCTTCAACGAGACCGGCCAGTTCGACTCGGTGAAGTGGCAGCAGTTCCAGTACACGGCGATCCAGGAGCAGCTGCTCGACGGCTACCTGACCACGCTGCGCGCGGCCGGCGCCGCGGCGGTGCTGGCGCTGCTGTTCGGTGCGCTCTTCGCCACCGGCCGGCTGAGCGACCACGCCTGGTTCCGGGCGCCGTCGACGTTCGTCGTCGAGCTCTTCCGGGCGATCCCGCTGCTGATCCTGATCTTCTTCGCCTACTACGGCCCGCTCCAGCTCGGCTTCAAGATCGAGCCGTTCTGGCCGCTCGTGCTCGGCCTCACGCTGTACAACGGATCCGTCCTTGCCGAGATCTTCCGGGCCGGCATCGAGGCGGTGGCCCGCGGCCAGTCCGAGGCCGCCTATGCCCTCGGCATGCGCAAGACGCAGGTCATGACGCTGATCCTGCTGCCACAGGCGGTGCGCTCGATGCTCCCGGCGATCGTCAGCCAGATCGTCGTGCTGCTGAAGGACACCGCGCTCGGCTTCATCATCACCGTGCCGGAGCTGCTCTTCGTGGGCAAGCAGATCGGCGGCCGGCTCGCCTTCGGGCTGCCGTACGTGCCGAGCTACCTCGTCGTCGCGGCGATCTACATCGCGACCTGCGGCCTGCTGAGCTGGTTCGCGTGGTGGCTGCAGCGGCGCCTGAACAGGGGCGGTCGCCGAATGAAGACCACCGCCCGGCCCGTTCCCGTGACCGCAGAGACCGGCAGTGCAGCCGTTTGAGCAGCTCCAGCCGTTTTCGGTCGGGGCCCATCGGCTCTGGACCCGACATTGGCAATGTTGCGCCCGCTGCGTACGCTGCCCGCGTGGCGGATAGTGGCTTCAGGCTAGGCATCGACTTCGGCACCTCGAACACCGTCGCCGTCCTGCGTTGGCCGGACGGGCGGACGAAGCCACTGCTCTTCGACGGTTCGCCGTTGCTGCCGTCGGCGGTGTACGTCAACGCCGACGGCACGATCCTCACCGGGCGTGACGCCATGCATTCGGCGCGCCTGCAGCCGCACCGGTTCGAGCCGTACCCCAAGCGCCGCGTCGAGGAGGGGACCGTCTGGCTCGGCGAGCGTGACGTGCCCGTGCTGGACCTCGTCGCGAGCGTCCTGCGCCGCGTCGCCTCCGAGGCGGAGCGGGTCGCGGGCGCCAAGCCGACCCACGTCAACATCACCCACCCGGCGACCTGGCCGCAGCAGCGCCGCCAGACGCTCGCCCAGGCCGTCACGGCGGCCGGGCTGCCGGCGCCCCTGCTGTCGTCCGAGCCGGTCGCCGCCGCCTCATATTTCGTCGGTACCGTCGGCACGCACGTGCCGGTCGGCGGCATCGCGGTCGTCTACGACTTCGGCGCCGGCACGTTCGACGCGAGCGTCGTGCGCCGTAACGCCGGCGGCGGCTTCGACATGCTGGTGAGCGAGGGCCTGCCCGACGCGGGCGGCCTCGACGTCGACGCGGCGGTGGTGGCGTACCTCGGGCGCCAGTTCGCCGGCCGCGAGGGCGACCAGTGGCGCCGCCTGACCAACCCGGAGAGCGAGTCCGACCGGCGCGCCGCCTGGCAGCTGTGGGAGGACGCCCGGCTGGCCAAGGAGATGCTGAGCCGGGCCGCGACGACGTACGTCCACGTGCCCCTCTTCGACGAGAGCGTGCCGATCGGCCGGGAGCAGCTCGAGCAGCTCGCCAAGCCGATCCTCGACCGGACGGTGACCGCCACCCAGATCGCGATCCAGTCGGCTGGCGCCGCACAGTCACAGGTCGCCGCCGTCTTCCTGGTCGGCGGGTCGAGCCGCATCCCGCTCGCCGCCACGCTGCTGCACCGCGCGCTGGGCCTGGCCCCGACCGCGATCGAGCAGCCGGAGTTGGTCGTGGCCGAGGGCGCGCTGCACCTGGCCCCGCCGACCGGCCGGGCCGCGGTGGGCGGCACCACCGGCACGCCGATCGTACCGTCGCCGACCTCCGGCGGCCCGCGCCCGACATCGGGCGGCGGCATGGAGATGAGCCGCGACGTGTCCGCCGCGCCGGTGTCGGCCGCCCCGGTGTCCGGCCAGCCGGTGTCGCCGGCGTTCAGCATGCCGTCGAACACGCCGCACCTGCCGCCGCTGCTGCAGACCGGCACGATGCCGACGGTGCCGCCCCAGCAGACCTCGCCGCCTCCGGTGAGCACGCCCCCGATGGTGAGCACGCCGCCCGTCATCAGCACCCCGCCCGTCATGAGCACGCCGCCGGTGAGCCCGCCGCCGATGCAGCGGCCGCCCGTGGCGTTCCCGCAGCAGCGCCCGCCCGTGTACCAGCAGCCGCCGCCACCCGTCGTGCAGCACCGCCCTCCCGTGGTACCGCAGACTCCTCCGTGGCAGGCGCCGCCTCCTCCGCCGCCGCAGAAGCGGACCGGCACGCTCCTGGCGATCGGCGGTGGCGTGCTCGCGCTCCTGCTGGTCGTCGGCGGGATCGTGTGGATCGCCAACCGCGGGGGCGGTGGCGGCACCCCGGGCGGCGACGGCGGCACATCGCAGGCCGCGGCGCCGCCCGCCTCGCCCGCGTGCGGTTACAAGATCGCGTACCTCGGCATGGCGTCCGGCACCGGCTCGGACGACGGCATCATGATGCGCAACAGCGTCCGGATGGCGGTCGACGAGTACAACGGGAAGCACGCGGACTGCCCCGTGACCTTCGCGGAGTACGACACGCAGGGCAAGGACGACCTGAGCAAGTCCAAGGCCAACGACCTCATCGCCGACTCGAAGATCATCGGTGTCGTCGGGCCGGTGTACCGCAACGAGATCGTCAACGCCGGCCCGGTCCTCAACACGGCCGGCATCCCGATGATCACGCCGTTCGCCCCGGACGTGGACCTGACCGCCATGGGCTGGGGCACGTTTTTCCGGATCATCGGCTCGGACGAGGACCAGGCGCAGGCCGGCGCGCGGTACCTGAAGAACACGATCAAGGCCAAGAAGGTCGCGATCGTCTACGACGACTCGTCCTTCGGCGAGGTCGGGTACAAGGCGGCGTCCGGCACGCTGGGCAGCTCGGCCGGCACGACCGTGGCGATCAAGCGGACCGACAAGGACTTCGCGTCGGCGGTCAAGCAGGTCACCGACGGCGGCAACGACGCGGTGTACTTCGCCGGCCAGGCCGACGACGGCGCCGTCTTCGTCAAGGCGATGCGCACGGCCAAGCCGAACTTCCCGATCGTCTCCTCCGACAAGGTGTTCACGCAGGGCTTCGTCAACAACACCGCCGGTGTCGCCGACGGCCTGATCGCCACCTGCCCCTGCCTGCCGGCCGAGAAGGCGGGCGGCGACTTCGCCTCGAAGTACCAGGCCAAGTACCAGCAGACGGCCAGCTACTACGGCCCGGAGTCGTACGACGCCACCAACGTGTTCCTGGCGGGCCTCCAGGCCGGCAAGAGCAAGCGGGAGGACATGGTGAAGTACGTCCGTGCCTACACCGGCAAGGGCGTCGCCCGGGACATCAAGTTCGACGCGAGCGGCAACCTCGACGTGCCCGACCCGGTGATCTGGTCCTACAAGGTGGCGAACCCCTACATGAAGATCGACACGGCGATCCCGCCGGCCTAGCCCCCCGGGCTGTCGGCCGGCCGGGCGCTGCTACGCCGGGCCGGCCTTGATGGGGAAACCTGTGGGCCTCAGCGGGCGATCTCCGTGACGCGCGACTCCCGCACGACGGTGACGCGGATCTGGCCGGGGTAGGTCAGCTCCTCCTCGATCTGCTTCGCCACGTCGCGGGCGAGCACGGCCGCCCCGATGTCGTCCACGTCGTCGGGGCGAACCATGACCCGGATCTCGCGGCCGGCCTGCATCGCGAAGACCTTCTCGACGCCGGACTTGCCGCCGGCGATCTCCTCGATGCGCTCGAGGCGCTTGACGTACGCCTCCAGGCTCTCCCGCCGCGCCCCGGGCCGCCCGCCGGAGCAGGCGTCACTCGCCTGGGTCAGGACCGCCTCGATGGTCTGCGGCAGCACCTCGTTGTGGTGCGCCTCGATCGCGTGGACGACCTCGTCCGACTCGCCGTACTTGCGGGCCACGTCGGCGCCGATGAGCGCGTGGCTGCCCTCGACCTCGTGGGTGAGCGCCTTGCCGATGTCGTGCAGGAACGCGCACCGCTTGATCAGGGCGGGGTCCAGTCGCAACTCGGAGGCCATGATGCCGGCGATGTGGGCGGTCTCCACGAGGTGCTTGAGGACGTTCTGGCCATAACTTGTGCGGTACCGCAGCCGCCCGACCAGCGTCATGAGCTCCGGGTGGAGGTCGGTGATGCCCACCTCGACCAGCGCATCCTCGGCCGCGCGCAGGCAGAGGCGCTCCACCTCGTGCTTCGCCTGCTCGAAGACCTCCTCGATGCGGTGCGGGTGGATCCGCCCGTCGAGCACCAGCTTCTCCAGCGTCAGCCGCCCGATCTCCCGCCGCACCGGGTCGAAGCAGGACAGCAGCACCGCCTCGGGCGTGTCGTCGATGATCAGGTTCACGCCGGTCGTCGACTCGAACGCCCGGATGTTGCGCCCCTCGCGGCCGATGATCCGGCCCTTCATCTCGTCGCTGGGCAGGTGCAGGACGCTGACCACGCTCTCTGCGGTCTGCTCGCTGGCGACCCGCTGGATGGCGTCGACTACGATGTGCCGGGCCCGCTGCTCGGCGGTGTTCCGCGCGTCGCTCTCGATGTCGCGAACCAGCAGCGCCGCCTCGCGCTTGGCCTGGGCCTCGATCGTCTCGACCACCTCGACCCGCGCCGCGTCGGCGGTGAGCCCCGCGATCCGCTCCAGCTCCGCCCGGTGCCGCTCCTCGCCCTCCGCGAGCTCGGCCTCCCGCCGGGCCGCGTTGCCCTCCCGGTCCGACAGATCCGTTTCGGTGCCGCTGATGCGCCGGTCCCGCTCGGCCAGCCGCTCGGCCTCCTCGACCAGCAGCCGCTCCCGCTCGTCGAGCCGCCGCTGCCGGCGCTCGGCGTCCTGCGACTGCTCCTTCGCCACGGCGGTGAGCTGGTTGACCTCGCGCTCCCCCGCCTTGCGCGCCGCCGCCCGGGCCTGCTCGGCGTCCGCCTCGGCCTGCCGGTGCGCCCGCTCCAGCAGCGAGTCGGCCTCGGCCCGGGCCCCGTCCAGGATCCGCCGCGCCTCCGACCGCGCCGCGCTGGCCTCGGCCTTGGCTGCGGCAGCCTCGGTCCGCGCCGCCGCCGCAGCGGCCCGCGCCTCGTCGACCGCCGCGGTGGCGTCCTCGGCCGCGGTCCGCAGGCTGGCGAGCGAGTGCTCCTGCCGATCCTTCTCGGCGAGGAAGGCCGGATCGTCGACCGGCACCGCCACCTGGGTCGCCGGAACGTTGAGCTTGCGGATCGCCTTGAGGGCCACGAACAGCACGACGACGACCACGATGACGAGGACGGCCACGCCGGCCGTCAGCACGATCTGCACCTCGGTCACGCGGTCACCTCGAAGCGGTAGGCCCCACTGTTCTGCGTGCGCACGTCCTGCCCAGCGAGCACCGGAGGCACGCAATCCCCACCGCTCACCGTTGTTGCCGTTGTTGCCGCGCCGTTCTGGGCCATTTTCGGGGGCTTTGGCGCCATGTTCCGCTTCCACCTGCCGGCGCCACTCTCCTGGAGAGCGTCAGCTCGGCACTGATTCCTGCCACGCCCGGGCACGATGGCCCTATGGCCTTCGCTGCTCGGATCGTCGGCGGGATCGGCGGTGCCGGACGCGTCGACGGCACCCCGAACGGCACGGCCGCCCGGTTGGACGTTCGGGTCGCAGAGGATGACACGGGCGCATTCCGTCACGACGTCACCTCGCTCCGCTCGGCGCCGCACGAGGGGGTGCGACGCGGGTGATGTGGAGGAGACGCCCGACCTAGGTTCCATCAAGGTACATCGATATAGAGGCCTAGAAAGGCCCCGCTGCTGGGTCGCTGCCAGCGCCGCCACCTCCCGCAAGGCACGGCGCATGGTTCCAGAGCAAAATCTCGTAAGTGTTGCTGATCTGTGACGCGATCTATGTTGTGCGGTAAACCCGCGGTGGTTGGGCGGTCTCCATCTGGTAACGCCGAGGCTAGGTCGTCAAGGGCGCTTCGGTCAAGGACTCATGATCGGGCACCATACGGGACGTAAGTCCGTCAAGTACTAAGCCCTGGCGAAACACCCTATCAGTATCATTTGCCCGGATGTTTCCGGCATGTCAACCGGCCGGCACGTAGTTTCCAAGACCCAGCGTGACACTGCAACGACGCACAGCCAGTCCGCCGACGGCAGACCAGCGACCATTCCACCACAGCGCGTGGCCCCACCCAACCCCACCATCGACGGCTGTCGCAGGACCGAACCCCCGAGGCCCACGTCCAACCCCCACGGAGGGGGAAACAAGACCCACAGGGCATGATCACGGAACTTTCCAGCCCCATACGACCCAAAATCCTCCACGATCATGAGATCCGGCTGACGGCAAACCGGCAGAAAGCCAACCGGCAGAACCCGCTGCTGCAGAACCGTCGGGGAGCCGCCCGGCAGACGGGCAGGGGAAGGCCGGGCAGACAGGCCGCGAACAGGGCAGGGGGCCGGGCAGGGGCAGCTCCGGCGGGGAGAAGCGGCGGCCAGGCCAAAGGAGGCACCGCACACCAGGCGGGGACAGCGGGGCGGGCAGGCCGGCGGAGGTGCGGCACACCAGGCGGGCGCAGCGGGCGGGCAGGTCCTGTCGGGCGGCTAGCGAGTCGTTACCGGGCAGGCGCGGCAGGCCAATGGGGCACATGCAGGCGGGCAAACGGCCGGGGCGCGTGCGCTTGCCCGGCAGGCGAGCCCGACAAACGGCAGAGGACGGCCCCCGCCCGGGCCGGCCGGCCGGCTGGCTGGCTGGCTGGCAGGTGGTCCTGCGGGAACACGGGCGGGAAAGACCAGCCAGCACGCGCGAGTCGTCAGAGCGCTGGACAGGGCGCCAGGGGCGGGCAGGCTGGCGCGGGGGCGCCGGGGGCTGGCAGGGGCGGCAGGCGGCTGACGCGGGCGGTCCGGCCGAGGTCGCCGGGCTGCTGGGGTTAGTTGGCGTCCGGGTCGTACGTGGCGTCGGTCAGTGCGTCCGGATCGACGGCCTCCGCGAACTCGGCCGCCTCGGCGTCGCGTTCGGACATCGCCTCCTTGACCAGGCGGATGGCCAAGCCGGGCGGGTACCCCTTCCGGGCCAGCATCCCGACGATCCTCCGGAACGCCACCTCCGGCGTCGACCTCGACTCCACCCGCAGGCGCCGAGCCACCAGCGCGCGGGCAGTCTCCTCCTCCACGTCCGGGGCGAGCTGGTCCAGCGCCTCCCCCACCTCGTCCGAGGCGACGCCCTTGCGGCGCAGTTCGCCCGCCAGCGCCCGGCGGGACAGACCCCGCCCGTGGTGCCGGCTGGTCACCCACGCCCGCGCGAAGGCGGCGTCGTCGATGATGCCCACCTCGTCGTACCGGTCCAGGATCTCCGCGGCGATCTCGTCGTCCACGCCCCGCTTGCGCATCGCGGTGGCCAGCTCCGCCCGCGTACGAGGGCGGACCGCCAGCTGCCGCAGACAGATCTCCCGCGCAGCCTCCCGAGGATCAGCGGGCCCCGACCGCCCGGACCCGGCGCCGTCGGAAGACGAGGCCGAAGACGAGGCCGAAGACCCGCCACGGCCCGACCGCCGTCCCCGCTCCGCGGCACCACCACGACCCGAAGAGCCACCACGACCCGAAGAGCCAGCACGATCCGAAGATCCGGCACCACCCGAAGACCCGGCACGATCCGCGAACCCACGATCCGCGAGCCCACGATCCGAAGACTCATCGCGCCCTAAGAACCCACCGCGCTCCGAAGCCCCGCCACGATCCCAGGACCCGGCACGATCCGAAGACCCGGCGCGCTCCGACCGACCGCCCCGGTCAGCCCGTGACCGCCCCCGACCACCCCGAGCCTCACGAGACCGCCCACCGCCGCCCGAGCCCTCAGCCACACCGGCATCAGCCTCACGGCCGCCGAAAGTCTCCGCACCCAAGGCACGGTCACCCAAAGCCCGACCATCCAGAAAGCCGAGGCCCGACCCATCAGGACCCGACGCACCGGAACGCAACGCACCCGCATCCAGCCCAGCGACCCGCGAACCGCCCACAGGCGGAGCATCGGCGACCGGCGACCCAGGCGCCACGTCGTCCCAAGGGGACCCGGACCCAGACTCCGGCCCGGCCCACGACGGCACCTCGGGTCTCCGGCGCTCCCGGCCCACCCCCGCGCGAGCCGGCTGCGCGTCCGCCCCAGGCTGCGACACCCAAGGGTTCGGCCCGTCGTCGTTCTGCGCGTCGACCAACCATGACGGCAGCGCAATATCGCCGTCGTCCGGCATAACCTTCACCTCCGGCCCCCGTAGCCAGCGCTCACCAGAGCACCGAGACCCGGTGCCGACTCGGCGCGGCTTGGCCCACGCCCGCCGGCACCGGGTGGTCTCGGTCGGCGATCAGCAGTCGATCAGAAATCGACTGGTGCGACCTCCGGGCCGCTGGCCGCGTCGGTGGCCTGGCCGACCCCGACGCCGAGCTTCTCCTTGATCTTCTTCTCGATCTCGGCCGCCACGTCGGGGTTGTCGCGCAGGAACTTGCGCGAGTTCTCCTTGCCCTGGCCGAGCTGGTCGCCGTCGTACGTGTACCACGCGCCGGACTTGCGGATGATCGACTGCTCGACGCCGACGTCGATGAGCGAGCCCTCGCGCGAGATGCCCTTGCCGTACATGATGTCGAACTCGGCCTGCTTGAACGGCGAGGCCACCTTGTTCTTGACGACCTTGACGCGGGTGCGGTTGCCCACGACGTCGGTGCCGTCCTTCAGGCTCTCGATGCGGCGGACGTCGAGGCGGACCGACGCGTAGAACTTCAGCGCGCGGCCACCGGTCGTGGTCTCCGGGCTGCCGAACATGACGCCGATCTTCTCGCGCAGCTGGTTGATGAAGATCGCCGTCGTGCCCGAGTTGTTGAGGGCACCGGTGATCTTCCGCAGCGCCTGGCTCATGAGGCGGGCCTGCAGGCCGACGTGGCTGTCGCCCATCTCGCCCTCGATCTCGGCGCGCGGCACGAGCGCGGCGACCGAGTCGATGACGATGATGTCGAGCGCGCCGGACCGCACCAGCATGTCGACGATCTCGAGCGCCTGCTCACCGGTGTCCGGCTGGGACACGAGCAGCGCGTCGGTGTCGACGCCGAGCGACTTGGCGTAGTCGGGGTCGAGCGCGTGCTCCGCGTCGATGAACGCCGCGATGCCGCCCTGCGCCTGCGCGTTGGCGATCGCGTGGAGCGCGACCGTCGTCTTACCGCTCGACTCCGGCCCGAAGACCTCGATCACCCGGCCGCGGGGAAGGCCGCCGATGCCGAGTGCAACGTCGAGCGCGATGGATCCGGTCGGGATCACCGCCTGGGGGGCAATGACGCGCTCGCCGAGACGCATCACGGAGCCCTTGCCGAACTGCTTGTCGATCTGCGAGAGGGCGAGCGTGAGCGCCTTCTCCCGATCGGGTTGTACTGCCATGTCCGTCACCCCTGGGTTCGCGGTCTTCGTCGGCGTTCGTTTGGTCACGCTGACACGCTAAGCGCCGGGTATGACAAAAACTGCCGCGGTGGCGCCCAACGAGTGAGGAGATTACCCGTACATCTGTACGATCAACATGTCGACACGCCAAAAAACATCACCGAAGACGTGCAGGAACACGCTCCGGATAGGCGGCGACTACAGCCCGCCACACCACGGCGGTTTCCTCGCCGCCGGCGAGCGCTTCCTCGATCGTCCGCCCCCCGAGCTGGGTCAACACCTGGTCGTGGGCGACGCTGTGCGCGTACCCCGCGCCGAACACCTGCTCCAGCCGCTGCCAGAAATCCGTCAAACGCACGGCATCAAGTTAAGCAGCCGGCCGGCGTAGCACCATCGCCACCAACGGCACCACCACGATCGCGGCAACCCCCGTCAACGCCGGGTAACCGAACAGGTCCACCACGACGCCGGCCAGCGCACCGGCGCAGGCCCCGGCGACGCCCATCACGACGTCGGAGAGCCCCTGCACGCCGGCCCGCTGCTCCACCGCCACCGACTCGGTCAGCAGCGTAGAGCCGGCAACCATGGTGCAGCCCCACCCGAGGCCGAGCAGGGCCAGGCCGATGGACAGCCGGGGCGTGTCGTCTCCAGCGGTACCGCTGAACAAGCAGGCCAGCAACAGGAGCCCGATGCCACCCAGGATCACCGGCCGGCGACCGAAGCGGTCCGCGAGCCAGCCGATGACGGGAGACAGCGCGTACATGCCGGCAATGTGGATGCTGATCACCAGCCCGACCACGCGCAGCAGGTCACCGTGGTCGTGCACGTAGTCGCCGATGTGGACGGGCGTCATCGACATCACGCCGACCATCACCACGTGCCCGACCGCGACGGACGCGACCCCCACCCGCGCCCCGGGGCGAGCCCGGACCGTCCGCACCGCGGCCCGCCACACCCCGCGCGTCGCCGCAGAGTCCGATTTATCCGTAATTTCGGATAACGACCGCGCCGTCAGCAACGGATCCGGCCGCAGCGACACCAGCAACACAGCCGCAGCCAGCGCGAACACCACAAAGCTGAACAAGTACGGCCCGGCGTACTCCGGTACGCCGAACCGACCCAGCCACCGATCCGTCCACGGCGCCAGGTTCGGCCCCGCCACCGCCCCGAGCGTCGTCGCCCACACCACGATCCCCAGGTGCCGCGCCCGCCGGTCCGGCGCCGCCAGGTCCACCGCCGCGTACCGCGACTGGAGGTTGGCCGCGCTCGACCCGCCGAACAGCAGCGTCCCCACGAACAGCAGTGGCACGCTGTCCCACCACACCGCGGCGGCGACGAGCAGCGAGCCGAGCGCCCCGAGGGCGTACGCGAACACGAGCCCGGGCCGCCGCCCGCCGGTCCGCATGAGCCGCGTGGCCGGGATCGCGATCAGCGCGGCGCCGATCACGGCCGAACTGCCGGCCAGGCCCGCGGCGGTCGGGCCGGCCATCGAGGCGGCGAGCAACGCGCCGACGGAGATCCCGCTCGCCACGCCGAGGCCGCCGACGACCTGCATCGAGACCAGCAGGCCGAGCGTGCGGCGCTGTATTCGAGGGACGTCGGTGGCGGGCGGTGCGGCGAGTGTGGTCACGCAGGTCATCGTCGCGTACGCACCACGACCCGCACCACTCCTTACTCGGTGTTCTCCAGCGTCGATACCACCGCCTTGACGGCGGCCTCGGCGTCGTCCCCGGTCCCGCGCACGACGACCGTCGATCCGGCCCGCGCCCCGAGCCCGATCACGGCGAGCACGCTCTTCGCCTTGGCGTTTTTCCCGTTATGGGAGATTTCGACGGTACTGCTGAAGCCCGCAACGACCCGGACAACCGCCGCGGCCGGGCGGGCATGCAGGTCGACGGGCAGGACGACGGGCAGCTCACAGCTTGCGGACATCGCGGGCCTCCACGGCCGCCAGCGTGACGGCGTCCAGGTCGGCCCCGGTGCTGGCCAGCACGGCCGCGGCGACCGCGCCCTCGACGAAGGGCGCGTCGACCAGCACCGCGTCGTTGGCGACCCGGTCCTCGAGCACGGTCTGCGCGGTGAGCACGGCGCTGCCCAGGTCGGTCAGCACCAGCACGCCGGCACCCCGGTCGGCCCGGTCGATCGCCACCAGGATGCGGTCGTAGCTGGTGCCTAATGCGCCGTCGTCCGTCCCGCCCGCCGCCTCGATCGGCACCTGCTCACCCGCCACCTGGACGAGCATGTCCCGCAGCCCGTGCGCCAGCCGCTCACTGTGCGAAACGAGCACGATTCCCACCGGTTGCCCCATGTTGGGCAATGCTATGTGCCTGCCGTACCGCCAAAATGACTGGCATGAAGAAGTTCTTGAACGACCCCGCCGACGTCGTGCGGGAGGCGCTCGCCGGGGTGGCCGCCGCGCATCCGGAACTTCGCGTGGACCTCGACGAGCGGATCGTGGTGCGGGCCGAGGCGCCCCGGGCCGGCAAGGTCGGGCTCGTGTCGGGCGGCGGATCGGGCCACGAGCCGCTGCACGGCGGGTTCGTCGGGCCGGGCATGCTCGACGCCGCCTGCCCGGGCGAGGTGTTCACGTCGCCGGTCCCCGACCAGATCGTCGCCGCGACCAAGGCCGTCGACGGCGGCGCCGGGGTCGTGCACATCGTGAAGAACTACACGGGCGACGTCATGAACTTCGAGCTGGCCGCCGAGCTCGCCGACGACGAGGGCATCCCGGTCGAGACGGTGCTCGTCGACGACGACGTCGCGGTCGAGGACTCGACGTGGACCGCGGGCCGCCGCGGCACCGGCGCCACGCTGCTGGTCGAGAAGATCGCCGGCGCGCTCGCCGAGGAGGGCGCACCGCTCGCGGACGTCGCCGCCGTGGGCCGCCGCGTCAACGAGCTGTCCGCGTCGTTCGCCGTCGCGCTCACGGCCTGCACGACGCCGGCGGCCGGCAAGCCCGGGTTCGACCTGCCCGCCGACGAGATCGAGGTCGGCGTCGGCATCCACGGCGAGCCTGGCCGCAGCCGGCAGAAGCTGCGCCCCGCGAAGGAGATCGCGGCGCTGATCACCGAGGCGATCCTCACCGCCAAGCCGATCCCGTCCGGCGAGCGGGCAATCGTGCTGGTCAACGGGCTCGGCGCGACTCCTCTCATCGAGTTGTACCTCATGTTCGGCGAGATCTCGCGCCTGCTCGGCGACGCCGGGGTGAGCATCGCGCGCTCCCTCGTCGGCAACTACGTGACCAGCCTCGACATGGCCGGCCTGTCCCTGACGGTCTGCCGGGTGGACGACGAACTGCTGCGGCTGTGGGACGCGCCGGTCCGCACGTCCGGCCTGCGCTGGGGAGCCTGAGGATGGACGCGGACCAGGCCCGCGCCTGGGTCGAGCGGATCGCCGCCGCCGTGCGCGAGCGGGCCGACGAGCTGACCCGGCTCGACGCCGCGATCGGCGACGGCGACCACGGCGTCAACCTCCGCCGCGGCTTCGACGCCGTGACCGAGGCGCTCGCCGGCGCCGAGCTCCCGACCGCCGGCGACGTGCTGGTCAAGACCGGGACGACGCTCGTGTCCAAGGTCGGCGGGGCGTCCGGCCCACTCTACGGTCAGGCGTTCCGCGCGATGGGCAAGGCGCTGCAGCAGGACGCCACGCTCGCCGAGGCGCTGCGGGCGGCGCTGGAGGCCGTGCAGAAGCTCGGCAAGGCCGTCCCCGGCGACAAGACGCTGGTCGACGTCCTGGTGCCGGCCGTGGAGGCGTTCGAGGCCACCGGCGACGTCGCGGCGGCGGCCCGGGCGGCGGACGACGGACTGCGCTCCACGGTACCGCTGCAGGCCCGCAAGGGGCGTGCGTCGTACCTCGGCGAGCGCAGCATCGGCCACCAGGACCCGGGCGCCACCTCGATGTCGATGGTCTTCGCGGCCCTGGCCGCCGCTACAGCCCCAGACCCCGGCCGATGATCTCCTTCATGATCTCCGTCGTACCGCCGTAGATCGTCTGGACACGGCTGTTCAGCCACGCCTTGGCGACCGGGTACTCCAGCATGAACCCGTACCCGCCGTGCAGCTGCACGCAGCGGTCGGCCACCTTGTTCTGCAGCTCGGTCGTCCACCACTTGGCCTTGGCCGCGTCGGTGACCGAGAGCCGCCCCGCGTTCTGCTCGAGGATGCAGGCGTTGAGGAACGTCCGCGCGATCGTCACCTCGGTGTCCAGCTCGGCCAGCAGGAACCGGTTGTGCTGGAACTTCCCGATCGGCCGCCCGAACGCCTCGCGCGTCCGCGCGTACTCCAGCGTGATCCCGAGGATGTGCTCGGCCGCCGCGACCGCCGCCACGGCGATCCCGAGCCGCTCCCGCGGCAGGTTGGCCATGAGGTGGTAGAAGCCCTGGTTCTCCTGGCCGATCAGGTGGTCGGCCGGGATCCGGCAGTCGTCGAAGAACAGCTCGGCGGTGTCGTTGGCCTTGAGCCCGACCTTCTCCAGGCGCCGCCCCCGGCTGAACCCGGGCGTCCCGGTCTCGACCGCGAACAGGCTGATCCCGTGCGCCCCGCGCGCCCCGTCCGTCTTGGCCACGACGATCACCAGGTCGGCCATCTCGCCGTTGGTGATGAACGTCTTCTGCCCGTTGAGCACCCAGGAGTCCCCGTCGCGCACGGCGTGCATCCGGATCCCGGCCAGGTCGGAGCCGGCTCCCGGCTCGCTCATCGCGATGGCGGTCACGATGTCACCGGAGCAGAACCCCGGCAGCCACCGCTTCTTCTGCTCGTCGGTCGCCAGCTCGGTCAGGTACGGCGCCACGACGTCGTTGTGCAGCCCGAACCCGAGCCCGGACGCACCGGCCGCCACGATCTCCTCGACGAGCACGGCGTTGAAGCGGAAGTCGCGCTGCCCGCCGCCGCCGTACGCCTCGTCGACGTCCATCCCGAGCAGCCCGGCGGCCCCGGCCTTGCGCCAGACGTCCCGGTCGACGATCCCCGCCTTCTCCCACTGGTCGTTGAACGGAACCGCCTCGCGGGCCAGGAACTCCTTGCACAGTTCCCGGAAGGCCTGATGCTCCGCCTCGTACAGGTGCTGCTCCATGCGCGCCAGTGTGCGTCGCGAGACACCGTCTCGCCTAGGCTGCTTTCAGAGCCCGAGCATCCCGTAGAGATGGTCCGGCAGCGGCTCGGCACCGGCCGGCGCGGTCACGCTGACACGCGCCCCGAAGTCCGAATAGGTGGCCTGCACGGTATTGTCCGGAATGCTCACTTTCATGGAGACCAGCCGCCCCTGCGAGTCGACCGCCGCCTCGAACGGCACCGCCTTGGCCGCGTCCCCGAGCTGCAGCACTCGGGCGATGTTGACCGGCCCCCAGGCAGCGACGTGCGTCATGTCGACGGTCCCGCTGAACCCGTCCCCACTGCGCCGCACGTCATGCGCCGCCGCGACGAGCGCCCGCACCCCGGTGGGGTCGTCGACGGCACTGATCCCGAGCGCTCCAGGCTTGGTCATACGAGCCCGATCGATCTTGTACCACGTGTTCCCGTCGAACCCCGGCAGCGGCAACCCGGTCAGCCGCGTATACGGCACCCCGGCGACAGACACCGTGTCAATCTTGAGGCTGGCCCCGTCGGAGGTCACGGCGACGGAGGCGTCGAGCAGGTCGGCAACGGGGTCGATCGCCCCCTGATACTTGCCCTCGTTGGCGGTGACGCTGAACCGGTAGCTGCCGGTCCCGAACCCCGCCACAGTGGCCGCCAGCCCGGTGGGCGAGGCGGAAGCGCCGGCGGTCGCTTTGGCCCCGTCGGACCCCGACCCGAACGAACACCCAGCGAGCGCCAACAGAGCAACGACCGCAACGAATGCCGACCTCATCTGCCGCAGCGTAGCCTCCACCCGTCCAGCCGCGCCCACCACCCGACCAGCCCGGTGCCGGCGCGGGCCCCAGCACACGGCAACCACGGCGGGCCCGGACTCACCGTCACCGACGGCACACCCAGCGGCCACCGCGCAGCCGCCCGACAACGGCAACCTCGGCGCGCCGCCCGCCATGGCCGACGGCACCCCGCGTGCCTGCACCCCGCTCGACGGTCGATGCCGCAGGCGGCGCCCGAGGGCTGGCTCATCCCCACATTTCCGGCACTCCCGCGGGCAGGGCAGGGCAGGCGCAGGGCGGCATCGCGGCGCACGGACAGGAAGAACGGCTCGCCGGTCAGCGTCATGCCGTGCTCGTTCATCGACGCGGAGCCCGCGCGACCGCCCAACTCAGCTCACCGCGACCGCCCAACTCAGCTCACCGCGACCACCCAACTCCACGTAGCCGACAGCGCCCACCGCACTACCGCCGGCCACCCATGATCAAGGGAAGGAAATGGCTGCCCAGACAGCCAGATGTTTCCCTTGATCATGGAGCCGCCAGCCCCGACGCTGATCACGCCTCGACGCTGCTCGATCAGCTCCCGGTTGATCTCAAAGACGAGCGCTAATCGACTGACGCCGACGAACAGACGGCACTGCGCGACCTCCGCTGCCGCCCCTGGCCGGGTAGCGGCGTCAGCGGTTCAGCAGGCCGTAGACGGCGGTCGTCGCCGGTAAGACGTCGGCGGACTTCGGGGCGGCGACCGAGACCGGCTGGCCGTGGCCCGCATACTCGACCGTCATCGCCTGCTCGCCCACCGTGCCGTATGCCGGGACCGTGATCTTCATCGACGTGAGCCGCTGCTGGTCGTCGAGCATCGCGGTGAACGGCGCGGTCTTCGCCTTCTCCCCGAGCGCCGCCAGCACCGCGCTGTCGTCGATCCCGAGGTCGCCGCCGACGCTCAGGTCGAACGTGCCCGTGATCGTCGTCGGGCTCGCCAGCTTCGCGCTGCCCACCCGCCCCACGAACGTCTGGCTCCCGGTCGGATCCTTCTCCTCGATCAGCCCGATGATCTCCGGCTTGGTGACCTTCGACCGATCCAGCTTGTACCACTTCTTCGGGTCGATGCCCGGCGCCGCCGCGCTGGTCCTGTAGTAGTACTCGGTGCCGAGCACGATCCCCTCGATCGTGAACTTCACCCCGCCGACCGCGCCCTCGGCCTTGACCTGCTGCTTGCCGGCCGGATCGATCGCACCCGAGAACGTGCCCTCGGGGATCGCCATCCGATACGTGTACGTCGACGCGTTGAGGTCCTTGACCGCCTTGTCCAGCACGTCCTTCGCGTTCGCCGCCGGTGAGGCCGGCGCCGACACCGGTGCCTTGCCGCTCGTGGCCCCGGTCTTCGGCTCGTCGTCGCCCCCGCAACCGCTCGTGAACGCGATCGCCGCCGCCGCGACGGCCGCCATGATCCTGCTGGTACGCATACATCCCCTCCTCGCATCGACGCCCTGCGTGACGCCGCCAACCGTGGTCCGACCTCGCCGTCAGCCCGTGTCGCCCCGCCCCCTCACCATCAGCCGCCTCTCGAACCGTCGCCGGAAGACCCTCCGGCGACGGCGACCCGCTCGACCGTAACGGCCCGGGGCCGGCCAGGCGATTCGGCCGGCCCCGGGAGCGGTACGTCCTACGCCTGGTTGAGCAGCTGGTACACCGAGGCGGGCGCGTCCGTGACCTCCGAGGCCGGCGGCGTCGTGGCCGTGACCGGCGAGCCGAAGTCGCTGAACGTCAGCGCGATCTCCTCGGCCTTGCTGTCGCCGTAGGCGGGCACGCTGACCTTCAACGAGGTCAGGTTGCCCTTGTCGTCGACGGTCGCCTCGAACGGCACCGTCTTCGCCTTGTCGCCGAGCGCCTTGACGGCGTTGTCGTCGATCGAGCCCCAGGTCTTCTTCGTGAAGTCCATCGTGCCCTTGATCGACTTGCCGTCGGTGGTCTCGGCGGTCGCGATGTTGCCCGGCAGCGACTTGAGCTCGACCGGGTCCTTGGGGTCGCCGAAGCCGAGCGCGTCCTTCACGGTCAGCTTGGCCGGGTCGAGCTTGAGCCACGTCTTGCCGTCGAACCCGGGCAGCGGCAGCCCGCTGATCTTCGCGTAGTAGGCGGTGGGGGTGAGCACCGACTCGATGGAGAGCGTGACGCCCTGCTCCTGGATGGCGATCTTGCCGGCGCTGACGCCGGCCGCGGGGTCGGTGGCGCCGTCGACCGTGCCGCCGGAGATGGTCCCCTTGAACTTGTAGCTGGCACCGGTCGTCTTGTTGATCGCCGCGGTGAGCAGCTCGGTGCCGGTCGGCGCCTTGCTCGGCGCCGGCGCCGTCGCCGACGACCCGGCCGACGTGCTCGAACCGCCCTTGTCGTCGCTGCAGGCGCCGACGAAGGCGAGCGAGGCCAAGGCGATGGCGCCGATGACGACACTCTTCGCAATCTTCACGCTGTCTCTTCCTCCCTGGATGGCGACACCACCCCGTACTGGTGTCCACGCGCTCGGAGAGTAGCGGCCGGGTCCGACAACTTCGGATTCACAGCCGTCACGAGTGTCTAACAAGCACCAAATGTCACACCTGGCGACGGACCGTGCCGGCGGCCCGGCGCAGCACCGCCCCGGCCACCCGCGGGGCGTCGCGGGGATCGAGCGCGGCCGTTGTGATCCGGATCGCCGGCGGGCTGACCAGGCGGTACATCGACCCGGGCGCGACCGCGACGCCGTCCTCACGCAGCCCGGCGACCATCGACGTCTCGTCGGCGACCGGCACCCACACGTTGATCCCGCTGACGCCGTGTGTCGGCATTCCGTCGAACGCGTCGCGCAGGGCCTGGCGGCGCACCGCATACAGATCGCGCGCCCGCGCCACCGTGTCGCGCGTCTCCGGATCGCGCCACAGCTCCACGGCGAGCCGCTGGAGGACGGTCGAGACCCAGCCGGTGCCCAGCCGCATGCGCCCCTCGATCCGCGCGACCGTGGTGTCGTCGCCGGCCACCAGCGCCATCCGCAGGTCGGGCCCGTACGGCTTGGACAACGAGCGGACATAGGCCCACGAGCCGGTCGATCCGGCCAGCGGGTGCGCCGGCTCATGAGCCAGCTCGGCAGCATGATCGTCTTCAAGAACGAGGATTTCACGGTACCCCTGAAGCCTGCGCCGCAAGGCCGCCGCGCGCCCGCGGGTGACGAACGCGCCGGTCGGGTTCTGCGCGCGACCGGTCACCACCAGGGCCGCAACCCCCGCGGCCAGCGCGGCGGCGAGCCCGGCCTCGGTCGGCCCCTCGTCGTCGACCGGCATCGGTACCGCCGTGAGCCCGAGCGCGGCGACCAGGTCGAGCAGGTTGGCCCAGCCCGGATCCTCGACCGCGACCCGGTCACCGGGGCGTAAGTGCGCGACCAGCGCCCGCTCGATGCCGTCGAGGGCGCCGCCGGTGACCGTCAGGCGGCCGGACGGGATGCCGTCGGCCGCGAACCGCTCGCCGGCCAGGTCGAGCAGCTCGGGCAGCGGGCCGCCGCGCTCATACCCGCCCGTGGGCAGGTCGTGCGAGAGCCGGATGAGGTGCCGGGCCAGGCCCGGTAACAGGTGCGGGTCGGGACCGCCGGTGGCGAGGTCGACCACGCCCTCGGGCACCGGGAGCGCGTGCACGGTGCGGCGGGCGACGGGCGGGCGCGGCCGGATGCGGGTGCCGCCGCGACCGGCGGTCTCGATCAGGCCGCGCTCGCGTAACGCCCGGTAGGCGGCGGCGACGGTCGCCGGGCTGACCCCGAGCGTCACGGCCAGGGTGCGCACGGGCGGCAGCGGGGCGCCCGCGTCGAGCCCGCCCGTGCGGATGCCGGTCTCGATGCTGGCCGAAATCTCGGCTGCGGTCCCGCCGCTCGGCTGATATTGTACTGCCACAGTTTCGAGATTGTACTAGAACAAAGTGGCAGATGGGGACGGGCAGTGGACACCTATCAGAAGACGGCGCGGACGACGCCCCGGCGCTACGGCGACCGCACCTCCTATGACGCGGGCCTGGTCCACTCGATCATCGACGAGGGATACGTCTGCCATCTGGGCTTCGTCGCCGACGGCGCGCCCCGCGTGCTGCCGACCCTGCACGCCCGGATCGGCGACGTGCTGTATCTCCACGGCTCCACGGGCAGCACCGCCATGCTCGGCGCACGCCTGGAGGGCCTGCCCATCTGCGTGACCGTGACGCTCATCGACGGCCTGGTCCTGGCCCGGTCCCAGTTCCACCACAGTGCGAACTACCGGTCGGTCGTCGCGCACGGCACCGCCCGGCTGGTCACCGACCCGCAGGAGCGGGCGGAGGCGTTCGTGGCCCTGGTCGACAAGGTGATGCCCGGCCGCGCCGCCGACAGCCGCCCGGCCAACGCCAAGGAACTCGCGCAGACGGCGCTGCTGTCCCTGCGGCTGGAGGAGGTCTCGGCGAAGGTGCGTGCCGCTGGGGTCTCCGACGACGAGGTCGACCTGGGGCTGCCGCACTGGGCGGGCGTGGTGCCACTGCGCCTGACGATGGGCCGTCCCGAGCCGGATCCGGCTTCGGTGGTACCACTGCCGGATTATCTGCGGCATGATGCCTCGCCCTGGCATGCGGCGCCCATGCTCCGCGGCTCGCACGTGGTGCTGGAGCCGCTCGACCACGCCCACGCCGAGGGGCTGTTCGCGGCGCTCGACCACCCCGACGTGTGGACGCACCTGACCGCACCGCGACCGGCCTCCGCCATCGAGATGGCGCAGATCGTGGCGGCCGCGGTCGACGACCCGGGGCGCGTGGCGTTCGTGCAGCGGGACCCGGCGACGGGCACGATCCTCGGCTCGACGTCGTATTACGCGATCGACCCGGCGCGGCGGTCCATCGCGATCGGCCACACGATGCTGGGCCGCCCGTGGTGGCGCACCGCGGTCAACACCGAGTCGAAGTTACTGCTCATGGGGCACGCGTTCGACGCGCTCGACGCGATCCGGGTGGAGTGGCACACCGACATCCGCAACGAGCGGTCGCAGCAGGCGATCGTGCGGCTCGGCGCCCAGCGTGAGGGCGTGCTGCGGGCGCACCGGCAGCGGCCCGACGGCAGCTGGCGCGATACCGTCTCGTTCGCGATGATCGCCGACGAGTGGCCCGGGGCGCGTGACCGGCTCGCCGCGGCGCTGGCAACTGGAGGTCGGTAAGTGCTCGGCGTCACCAATCCCTGGACCTATGTGCTCGGCACGGCCGCGATCGTGCTGCTGCCGGGGCCCAACTCGATCTACGTGCTGTCGGTCGCGGCCCGCCGGGGCGTGCGCGACGGCTACCGGGCAGCGGCCGGCGTCTGGCTCGGCGACGCGGTGCTCATGACGCTCTCGGCCGGCGGCGTGGCCTCCCTGCTGCACACCTACCCGTGGCTGTTCAACCTGGTGAAGTACGCGGGCGCGGTCTACCTTGCCTACATCGGCCTGCG